>JAAZCL010000186.1 GCA_012513315.1 Bacteroidales bacterium
ATGGCTAGCAAGCTTTTATCTTTTAGTGGCATTGTTTTGAGCCGATCGACAATCTTAAGAGACCTTCATCGTTTGCGTCCCTCTGAATATAAAGATGTAGAGGAGATAGGTATTGATGATTGGGCTTGGCGTAAAGGATTATCGTATGGAACCATAGTCATTGATTTACGCCGTAAACAGCCAATAGATCTATTGGGGAATAGGGCAGAAAGAAGCTTTTGCTCATGGATGGAGAACCATAACCGAGTCAGCTTGGTTAGTCGCGACCGTTCCACCGCATACAGTTCTGCCATTCGTTCAATCGATCGTCCTATAATAGAGATTGCCGATAAGTTTCATCTTATCAAAAACATATCAGAGCGCTTTACCAAACTCATTGGCGAGAATTATTCGGACTATCGCAATGCGATTAGGGAGAGTCAAGCAATTAGGGAAGAGTTGAAAAATAATGAACTTGATCTCCGTTTTATGAACACTTCAAGTATCTGAGTGATGGTCATAAAGGTTACAGACCCAAAGATTATATACCAATAATCAAGAAAGTAGAGACAAGATCTAAATTAGTTCCAATAAAATTATTATCATCCATGGTAACACGCACTATTTTTAGCAATAAGAGAAACCCGGAAGATGGATTCGTAAACAAACTCAAAGTTGTAAAAAGGGTTATGTATGGAAGAGCTGGATTAGAGTTGCTGAAGAGGAAAATGATTATGGAGAAGATTCTTTTCAACTAAATTGAAGAAGAGCCACCTATTTCAGGACTAGACATACATTCTCCTTGCTTTGCTCGTACCTTGCTCGTACCTTGTCCTTATAAACTCCCTTAATATAAGGAGATGATACGGACTTTGTATGGGCTAATTTTGGATTAAGCTTGGGCTAAGCTTGAATTAAGTCTGAACAATTTACAAACTAAGCTGAGATTAGGCTGGGAGTAAGTTTTTACTTTGCAACAACTTACTATCAATAAGTATCTTGATACATACGACTTATTTGCAATTCTCAATTATTTTGCCTATATTACAGTGTTAGCATATACCATTGGAACTCACAACTCACAATTAAAATTACAATATATTTATGATGAATAAAATTGCACTAATAGGGAATTATCCCCCTCGTAAGTGTGGCATTGCTACGTTTACTAAAGATTTGAATGATGGATTTAAAACAAATGGAATATCTACAGCGGTGGTGGCCATGAATGATGGTTTGAACCAATATAACTACCCGTCTGATGTTGTTTTTGAAATTGAACAAAATGATTTGGCGTCGTATATTAATGCGGCTGAGTTTTTGCACACTAATAAATTTGATGCTGTAATATTGCAACATGAATTTGGAATTTTTGGTGGACAGGATGGTAAACATATTATTCAATTACTAAAACGATTGCGTATGCCGGTTATTACAACTATGCATACTATTCTCGATAATCCTTCTGATAATCAGAGGCATGTAGTGAATGAGCTTGCTCGCCTATCTAATAAAATTGTGAGTATTTCTGCAAAAGGGGTGGATCTACTTAGTGATGTTTATGGTGTGGTGGCTGAAAAATCTACTCATATTCATCATGGTGTTCATGAGATTGCAAATCAGGATGTTGAGGGGCTAAAGAAGAAGCTGGGGGTTGAGAATAAACAGGTGCTGCTTTCATTTGGACTGATTTCTAAGAACAAGTCAATTGAGGTGGTAATTAATGCTTTAACCGAAGTGGTGAAGAAGCATCCCGACATAGTTTATATAATTGTTGGTGCAACTCATCCTCACGTAATTAAGCATGAAGGGGAGGATTATCGTCATTCGTTAATACGGTTGGTTAAAAAACTGGGGCTCGAGAAAAATGTGCTGTTTATTAATCGTTTTGTTAGTAACGACGAGCTGTTTAGCTATCTCAAGATGTGTGATATTTATGTAATTCCATATCTGGGCGAGAAGCAGATTTCATCTGGTACTCTCATATATACTATGGGTGCTGCAAAACCAATTATTTCTACTCCGTTTTGGTATGCAAAGGAGATGCTTGCAGATAATAGGGGTATGCTTTTCGATTTTAAAAATTCGGAACAGCTAAGTGGTAAGATTAATTTATTGCTTGATGATGAGGATCTTAGAAATAGCCTAGCGCAAAATGCGTTTGATCTAGCTAAGGAGTGCTACTGGCCCGAAATTGGTATTAAATATAATGAATTAGCTGCTGAGCTTATTAATGATGAGGGTGTTTATAAAACCGAATATGAGCTTGCAGATGAGAGTGAGCTTAAGTTTGAGTATCCTCCAATTAAATTAAATCACCTGCAAACGATGACAGATAATACTGGCATGCTTCAACATGCAAGGTATAGTATCCCTGATAGATCGCATGGTTATTGTACTGACGATAATGCGCGTGCTTTGCTGTTAAGTGTTATGCTTCAGGA
>JAAZCL010000187.1 GCA_012513315.1 Bacteroidales bacterium
GGCTACAACTATCTTAAGTGGAATAAGAAATTTGAGCCTATTAGATATACACAAGCACTTAAAGCATATTCCGAAACACAAGAGTTGGTTTCTGCCACAGCTGCTATGAAATTTCATCAGTTGGCATTAGCGCAAAACAGTTGGCAGTCGGCAGCCTACAACTATGCAGCCGCAGACCCACTATTTCAATATGCCGAGGGGCGATATGAAATTGGTACAATAACCGAAAATGAGATGCTTCAGCTTGAGATTAACTTCCTCACAGAACAAACAAACATGATGAATGCCCGCATTGAGATGGATAATATGATACTTGATTTACGAAGTTTTTTGGGTATTACTGATAATATTGAAATTGAGGTGCAGGTAAGCGATGATATACCCGTATTCATAGTGCCAGTGCACGAAGCCGTTTATTATGCACATGAAAACAGTCCCGATATTGAATATTATACCCTTAGAGAAATGGAAAGCGAGAGTGCAGTTGCTAGAGCAAAGGCGTCGCGAGGATTAAAAGCAGATATCTATGCGGAGTTTGGGCTATCGCAGACCAACAGTAACTTCAGAGAATCGTACCGAAATCCATTAGATCAGCAGATGGTGAGTTTGGGTATTCGTATTCCTATACTCGACTGGGGAGTGGGAAGAGGTCAGGTTGAGGTTGCAAAGAGTAATCTTGAAAGGGTGAAAATTGATATTCAACAGGCAAGAACAGATTTTGAGGCCAATGTAATTAAACTTGTTAAACAATTTAACCTGCAAGCGGGCAAGGTGGAGATTGCATACAAAACTGCCGATAGAGCCATCAGGCGCAACAGTGTAGCTTACAGACTATATTTGCTGGGAAAATCGAGTGTGCTCGACCTAAATGCAGCTGTTGCCGAGAAGGATCGTTCGCAGCAGGCTTATATCAGGGAGTTGCAGAACTACTGGAGCTTGTATTACGCCATTAGAAGCATTACGGGATATGATTTTGAGACTGGCAGACAGCTTGTTTCGGAATATGAAACTTATAACTAGAAGATGGACATAAAAGATACAAATAATTCGTTTCATGAATCGCGCGACTCCTTAATGGATAAGACACTTCCAAAGAAGACGGTGTGGCAGAAGTATAAATATTATATTCTTAGCGGAGTAGCATTTGCGGCATTTCTTGTGTATGTGCTTATTGCAGTTTTGGGAGGAACCAAACTTAGAGTTAACAGCGAAAGAGTTGTTGTTGCCGATGTTTTAGAAACCCATTTTCTAGATTATGTTGATGCAGAGGGCCTTATACAACCCATATTAACAATAAAACTAAATGCGATGGAATCGGGAATGGTTATGCAAATAGTTGCGGATGAAGGCACTATGCTTAATCAGGGAGATACAATTATGATACTTCAAAATCCAGAGCTCGAACGTACCATTGAGGAGCAACACGCTGAGTGGGAAACACAACGTATACTTTATCAGGAGAAAAGGCTTGAAATGGAGCAAAAATCCCTACTTTTGAAACAGCAAACCCTTCAAGCTGAATATGAGTTAAGCCGTTTGGAGAGGGATTATGAACTTGGGGTGGAAGAATTTAATATGGGCGTGAAAAGCAAGGCGCAATTAGATGTACAACATGAAGAATATATCTATAAAACTAAAAACAGAGTCCTTCAGCTAGAAAGCTTAAGACATGATAGTGCGGCAACCATACTCAGAGGTGAGCTCATGAACAATGATTTGGATAGGGCTCGTAATATCAATATTCATGTAGGTAGGCGAATGGATAACCTTGTAGTGAGAGCACCCATAAGTGGTCAGCTCAGTTTCCTTAATGCAACGCTTGGACAACAAATACGTCAGTCTGAAAGCATTGGTGAGATTAAAGTGTTGGACAACTTTAAGATAAGCACGCAACTGATCGAGTATTATATCGATAGAGTGATGACAGGGTTACCTGCATCGGTAACCTATCAGGGAAATAAATATCCTTTAAAAATATCTAAGGTGGTTCCTGAAGTACGAGATCGTCAGTTTAGGGTTGAACTTATATTCACAGATGATAAACCTGATAATGTAAGAATAGGAAAAAGTTATCGTGTACAGATTGAGCTCGATCAGCCAGATAATGCAATTGTGATCCCGAGGGGGGACTTCTTTCAGTTTACTGGTGGACAATGGATATATAAGTTAAACAGTTCGGGGGATAAAGCTATTAGAACTCCTGTAACGGTTGGCAGACAGAATCCTGTGCAGTATGAGATTATTGGTGGGTTGGCTCCAGGTGACAAAGTAATTACTACAGGCTATGCCAATTTTGGTGATGCTGAGGAATTGATAATTAAATAAATATAAAAACTATGATTAAGACAAACAATTTACAGAAAATCTTCCGTACCGGGGAGGTAGAGACATGGGCATTGGCAGAGGTGAATATTGAGATAAGCAAGGGTGAGTTTGTTGCAGTGATGGGGCCCTCAGGTTGTGGCAAGTCAACACTACTTAATATTCTTGGACTGCTCGATAACCCTAC
>JAAZCL010000188.1 GCA_012513315.1 Bacteroidales bacterium
GGCCACCCTGTCCAGGCCCCAGTTACGCAAAGTGGTCACAGACAATGCCGAAGCATTTGCAGGGCAAGTACCGGAAACCGTTCAGGAGGAGCTGAGGGAAATACGGAAAAAAGGTTATTGCATCACATTCAGCGAGCTGAATCAGGGCGTGGTGGGCATTGCCATCCCATACCAGAACAAAGCGCACCAGATTAATGCTGCACTGGGGTTTATTGTGTCTGACAAGCGCTATAGTTTGATGGAAGCGGGGAAGGCGGTGGCTGAACTGCAGAATTGTGCCGAGGAAATTGATTTTGCCTTGCGGCATTATGGGTAGGTGTTTTTTTGGGGGTGTGGCTCCCACGCGGGAACCACCCCGGCGCTACGCGCCACCCCTCCGCAGAGGGGAATTTTCCTGCTTCGTGGATACGTCTGTGTTTGGCCCCCACGCGTGAGCGCGGGAGCCAGTAAAATATAGCATTAATAAACCTATTAATAAAATAACTGGTGAAATAGGCAGGAGTAATGCGTTTAAGAGAACGCCGAGAATTGGCAATATATAAAGAAGGACAAAGATTCGACTTTTTAACAGCATATTTTTTGGAGTAAAAGTATTTTCTGCTGCTAATAATAAGAGACTGCCAGTGATGATGGCTAAATCGTAAAAATGATTGTAGGGTACTATCAATATAGTCGCTATTGCTAAAATAGTTATGTCTAGTGCGTTAAATGACCCGGATCGTTTTTTCTTTAAAAAGTATATAATCACAGTACCAATTGTCACTATTGTAAATAATAATTGAAGTAAATATGAAGATGTTGTGTCGTACCCCAACAAGTGAGCACTCATAAAGGGTGTTAATTTCATTGTTTGTCCAATTCCAGTTCCATGCTCAAGAAACATACGCTGGAAAGGTATTGCATGTTGTAAATAGATTGTCCAAATTTCAGTACCCCACATAAGGGTCGTTATAATACATAAAGATAATAAAGTAACTGTTGCGGAAAAAATAACTATCCATCTTCGCTCAAATAGCAGGGCCATGGGTATAAGTATCGCCATAGTAGGTTTATAAGCTAGACATCCAATAAGGATTCCCGCAATAATAGGGCGATGATTAGCTAATCGTAAACCACCAATAAATAGAGCAGCAGTTAACAGGCCATTTTGACCAAGTACTATGTTGCACCATGTTAATGGCATCAGAATAGTTAGCCATACAATATTTTTTTTGAAATCTGGAAAATTAATTGTAAATAAGAAAGCAAAAAATCCTGCAATAGATAATATAAATAAAGTGACTTTATAGGGAAGCCAGCCAAAAGCAAAAGCACCTAATAAAGCGGGTGGTGGATAGGGAAAACTATGGTGACCGGCTTCGGGTCCAAGGAGTTGTTTAATAGCTAACGAAAAAGCTTCATTATTATAAATTTCACTTGTGCGTCCTTCAAAAGCCAGCATTCCAGCAGACCAGAAACTATAGGCATCCCGTCCAATGGTTTGCCCCCTGCTTAATGGCTCTGTGAAAAAAGGCCAAAGATCCATAGTAAGCAGTACGAGTGTGCACGGGAGAATAATACGTGTTGCTTGTATTATTTGTTGTGATACGCTATTTTCTGAGCAGTGCATAATTGAAATATTATTGATAATTTGATTTATTTTTCAAAATTAGTCTGAAAGAGTTGCCATTGAGATTGTGTTTTTAGTATGTGAGCGTGTAACTCAAGATAAGGGTTATTATGTTGAAGCGCGCTTTCATAAAAAGATAAAGGCTTTGATGTTTGGTTTGCTGAAATGTTATTGTTTTCATCTTTTCCCAAGCCGCAAACCAGTACATAATCAACCTTGCGTCGTTGCAGTATTTCTTTACTTCTATCCCATGGCTCAGTATCCAGCAAAGCCCTGTGCACATCCAGCAACCCACCCACATTATGGTGGTAATTACCTGCAATCACTTTATGGTGGGTACGATACAGCAGTTCCGAAGCCGCGCTACTGGTGGTTAGAATAACCGAAGGGGGCAGGGCGTTTAGCTGCGGTGCAATA
>JAAZCL010000189.1 GCA_012513315.1 Bacteroidales bacterium
GATCAGGAATTGGTTCGAGCAAAGTAGGTCTGAAGTGTGGGTTAATAAAGATTGGATATATAGCAAAAACAATTGTGTTGAGTCCATAAAACAACCTACCTCAACAAACAATAAAAAGGTTCAGGAGTTGAAGCTAATAATATGTGCAGATTGTATGTGGAAATGGAATATTGATAACTTTGGATAAATGTTTACCCTATGTTTACCCCACCAAAAAAGCACATATAGAACTATTTCTTTATGTGCTTAATAATCAGTGTGACCCCGGAGGGATTCGAACCCTCGACCCATTGATTAAGAGTCAATTGCTCTGCCAACTGAGCTACGGAGTCAAATTTTTAAGGGCACAAAGGTATTTAAAATTTTCATTTCTGAAAACATTAGCCCTTTTATATTTTAAATTTATTCTGCTTAATATTATTGCAACGCGATATAAGTTGCTGGGTGTATAAACCCAAAAAAGGAACCAACAGATGTTAGTTCCTTTTTTATTTTTTTAGCTAAACTCTTTTAAAGATTAGATAGCTCTGAGCCTGCTTTGAATTTAGTTGTCTTTTTTGCAGGAATGTCAATTGGCTCTTTCGTACGTGGGTTGATACCTTTTCTGGCGCTTCTTTCTGATACAGAAAAAGTTCCAAAACCTACTAATACTACTTTTCCACCTGCTTTTACTTCTTCAGCAATAGTTTCGAGTGTTGCGTCTAACGCTTTTTTAGAATCCACTTTGCTAAGACCTGACTTTTCGGCGATAGCGTTAATTAGTTCTGATTTATTCATAAGAAAACATAAATAAAAAAATTAAGAAATTTTATTTTCAAGGCTGAGCCCTGATTTGCCGTCAAATATAAATGATTAAAAGAAAACAATCAAGAAAAAAGCTAAAAAATATTTGTTTTTCTTGAATATTTATTATTTATGTTGCATAATACCTCATATGATGCGAAAAAATACGTAATTTTGCGCTTCAACAGTAGATTTGGATAATGAATACTTATAGAAATAATTTAGGAGCTCTACCCACAGTAACCAAAAACTTACTTATCATTAATGTGATAATTTGGTTGGCACAGTTTGTTTTGTTTAGAAGAACGGACTTCGACTTAACGCAACAATTTGGGCTTCACTTTCCGGCATCCGATTACTTTAGGTTTTATCAACTGGTAACTTACATGTTCCTGCACGATCCCTATTCATTCTCGCATGTATTTTTTAATATGTTTGCGGTGTTTATGTTTGGACGCACTCTGGAACAAGTTTGGGGACCAAAAAGATTCTTAACCTATTATATGGTAACAGGTATTGGAGCTGGTTTGGTTCAAATATTGGTAATGTACATACGTATAAGTGCAGAATTACCACCCGAGCTGTTTTCTATGGTAAATAGTATTACTATAGGTGCTTCTGGTTCGGTGTTTGGTATACTATTAGCATTTGGCATGCTATTCCCCAATGCTCAACTATTTATAATACCATTTCCGTTTCCAATTAAAGCTAAGTGGTTTGTTATTGGTTATGGTTTATTAGAACTAATATTTGGTGTTGCCAATAGAACAGGAGATAATGTTGCTCATTTTGCTCACTTAGGAGGCATGATGTTTGGTATATTCATGATACTATATTGGAGAAAAAAAGATAGGGGCCATGGGAGATTTTATTGATAGAGTAAAAACAACATACAAGAGTGGCAGTGTGCTAACCCGACTCATAATCATAAATGTATCGGTATTTGTAGTATTAAAGGTTATTGGTGTTATTTTTATACTCTTCAATATTTACTCACTTGACCTGATAACTCTACTTGGAGTTCCTTCTTATATTCCTTTATTAATAAATAGAATTTGGACTCTGGTTACGTACATGTTTGTACATGAAGGGTTTTTGCATATTCTTTTTAATATGTTGTGGCTTTATTGGTTTGGTAAAATATTTCTACAGTATTTTACAGGGAGAACGCTTGGTAGCTTGTATGTACTGGGAGGACTAGCTGGGGCTATACTATATATTATTGCATTTAATACAATACCTTATTATCTTGGAATGGATAGGGGTTGGATGATTGGTGCCTCGGCAGCTGTAATGGCAATTGTAATGGGTGCTGCATTTTATAAACCCGACTTAAAATTGCGACTACTCTTTATTGGTGAGATTAAAATTGTTTATATAGCGATTTTTGCTTTCATCCTCGATTTTCTATCTCTTGGAAGCCCAGTTAACCCTGGAGGGCATGTGGCTCATATAGGGGGTGCTTTATTGGGATATTTGTTTGCATCTCAGTATCATAACGGACGAGACATTACTAAATGGATGAGTAAAGTTATAGATTGGTTTGTTACTTTATTTAAGCCAAGAAAAAAGAAAGCTAAGATGAAAGTGACTTATTCCCGCACGGAAACGGATTGGGAATATAATGAAAGAAAACATTCTGAAGCAGAAGAGATTGATGCAATTCTGGATAAATTAAAAAAGTCGGGCTATAGCGGCTTATCGTCAGAAGAAAAAAGGAAGCTTTTTGATGCCAGCAAAAAATAATAAAGGTGGATTAAGAAGGTTGGTAAACTGGATTATCTTTGCCACAAATATTGTGGCAATAATTCTACTTTTTTGCTCTTTCTTATCATGGAATGTTTCAACTCTTAAAACAAACCTATTTTCATATATTGGACTTGGGTTTGCTTTTATATTTTTTCTTAATATAGCATATTTGTTATTTTGGGCTTTCTTCTCGAAATGGAAACAGTTTGCTATTTGTCTTATAGCTATAGTGTTATGCTATAAGCCTATTACAACATTTTTTCCGATAAATATAAGCTCGCCAAAACCTCCCCAGAGTGCAATAAAAATACTAACTTATAATGTTCAGGGATTTATAAGCGAAAGAAATAAAGATGCTGTAGATCATCCTATACTTGATTATATAGCTTCTACTGATGCAGATATTGTTTGTTTGCAAGAGTACTTCGTGAGCAAAACAGGGCAATCTATTTTCTCGCAAAAAGATGTTAACAGGCTGCTAAACAAGTATCCATATCGATCTGTAACTGGTTTGGAATCTTCAGGGAAATATCATATCTTCGGCTTGGCATGTTTCTCTAAATATCCTATTGAGGAGACTCATGAAGTTGTGTTTGAATCGTCTTATAATGGTGCAACTATATATACCATAAATATTGATGGCAAAAAATACAGCGTAGCAAATGTGCATTTAGAATCAAACAGTATTAGAGCAGAAGATAAAAAGCTTTATAGTGATTTTATTCAGAACTCAGATTCTATTAGACTGGAAACAGTTACAACAAACATTCGCAACAGATTAGGTAGTGCATATCGTGCCAGAGCTAATCAAGTAAAAAAGATTAAACAGTTTTTAGAAACGCAGGGTACTCAAGGAACAATTATTTGCGGTGATTTTAACGATACTCCTATTTCATATACATACAATCAAATGAAGAAAGGAATGGAGGATGCTTATATCTCAACTGCATTTGGGCCCGGTATCACATATAATGAAGATCTGTTTCATTTTCGCATCGACTATATTATGCATAGTAAAAATATTAAGGCATATAGGTCTAAAGTTGATAAGATAAAGTATTCAGATCATTACCCACTCAGAACCTGGCTAGAATTGAAATAAATTCAATAGGTTCTGATAACTTCTTAATTCTATGTATAAAATAAGTAAAGAATTTGCTTTTTCAGCCGCACACTCACTATTTGGACTTCCAGATGATCATCCATGCACTAGGCTGCATGGGCACAACTATGTTGTAACTGTTCATTTATGTGCTGAGGAGCTTAACCATCAAGGTTTTGTTAGAGACTATAATGAGCTAAAGATAGTGAAAGAATATATTGACAATAAACTGGATCACAGAAACTTAAATGATATTATGGCTCCACTAAATTCATCGGCAGAAAATATTGCAAAAATGCTCTTCGATGAGTTTAAACCTCAACTACCAGAATTATATGCAGTTGAAGTAAGCGAAACACCTAAAACATCTGCAATATATGAACCTAAACGTAAATGAGATATTCTACTCGCTTCAGGGTGAAGGAGGTAGAACCGGACATGCATCTATATTTATAAGACTTGCCAAATGTAATCTTGCATGCAGCTTCTGCGACACTGATTTTGAACATGGTGTGAAGATGACGATTGATGAGGTGTTTAATGTTATAGATAAGTTTGGATGCAAGTGGATTATATGGACAGGGGGTGAGCCAACTTTGCAACTTAATGATAAGATTGTAGCTTTATTTAAGGAGAGAGGCTATATGCAGGCTATAGAGACAAATGGAACTAAAAGAGTGCCTAATGGCATAGACTACATAACATGCAGTCCGAAGCAAAACTTCGAAAAAGTAAAGGAACTAATTCCCGAAGTAGATGAGTTGCGTTTTCCAATAATGAAAGGTGACCCTCTTCCAGATATATCAATTCTACCTAAGACTGAGAGATATTTACTAAGTCCAATTTTTGACGATAGTGTAATAATTCAGGAGAATGTTGATTATTGTATATCCTTAATTAAAGAAAACCCAACGTGGGCTTTAAGTCTGCAGGTTCATAAATTGATCGGCATTCGATAACATGACTAAATTTGAGGTAACTATTCTTGGATGTGGATCGGCTATGCCTACCACGCTGCATAATCCGCCTTCGCAACTTGTTGATATAAACGATAAGTTATTCATGATAGATTGTGGTGAAGGTACTCAATTACAAATGAGAAAGTTTAAAACAAGAATTAGTAAGCTTCACTCTGTTTTTATTTCTCATTTGCATGGCGACCATATATTTGGATTGCCAGGACTTATCTCAACATTAAGCCTTTTGGGAAGAAAAAACGACCTGAATATATATGCTCACAAAGAAATTGGATTTCTAATTACACCACTTACGGAATATATGGGAAGGCACTTGACCTTTAATGTGAATATTATCCCATTAAATCCTGAGAAGGAAGAGGTTATATTTGAAGAACAGGCATTTAAAGTTAGTTCGTTCCCGTTGAAGCACAGAATAGACACCAATGGATTTATCTTTGAAGAGAAGGAGTCGTTAAGACATATAATTCGTGAAATGATTGAATTTCATCAAATTCCGTTTTCACAAATTTATGATATTAAGAATGGGGCTGACTTTGTAAAACCAAATGGGAAGGTAATAAAGAACGATTTATTAACTTATCGTGGAAGCCCTGCTAAAAGATATGCATATTGCTCGGATACTGCTTACGCTCCTGAAATAATACCATATATATCTAATGTGGATTTACTGTATCATGAGGCTACCTTTGCAGAAAGCGAACTACTTAGAGCAAGTGAGACATATCACTCAACTGCTCGTCAAGCAGCCGAAATAGCAAAGGAGGCGAATGTAAAAAAACTTGTTATTGGTCATTACTCTTCTAGGTATAATGAATTGGGTTTCTTGTTAAAAGAAGCTATTGCTGTATTTCCAGATACAGAACTTGCTAATGAGGGAAAAATCTTTGAATTATGATTCCTCGTACTATACTTACATTATCAATCCTATTAATGAGTTTAATCTCTTATGGGAATGATTATGTGTATAGTTCTGAAAAACAATTAGACCACATTCCTTCAACCATGTTACAAGATAGTTTAAAAGTAGTTTTCACAGAAAGCAGACTTATTATTGAAAACCTTCCGACGGATAATATTCTAGAAATATATAATATTATGGGTGCGAAAGTATATACAAGACGACTTAAATCTGGTACAAACGAATATCACATTTCACTCCCTAAAGGATACTACATTATAAAAATTGGTAAATTCACTAAGAAGATAGCAATTAAATAAATTATTTTATACATTTGCAATGTAAAAGAGAGTTAGGATATCAAATTGAAAGAGAAACCCTCTTGTAAAAAACAAAAACATTAATTTCAATCATTATGAATGTAGCAATTGTAGGTATTAGTGGTGCCGTTGGGCAAGAGCTTTTACGTGTATTGGAAGAGAGAAATTTCCCAGTAGATAATTTATTCTTGTTTGGTTCTTCAAGAAGTGCAGGTAAACAATATAAATTTAAAGATAAAAATATAACCGTTAAGGAGCTGCTACACAATGACGATTTTAAAGATATTGAAATTGCATTTGTATCGGCAGGAGGTAGTACTTCAATTGAATTTGCCGACACAATAACTAAGCATGGTGCAATTATGATTGACAATTCGAGTGCTTTTCGTATGGATGACGATGTGCCTCTTGTTGTACCTGAAATAAATGGTGCAGACGCTTTAAATCGTCCTAGAAATATTATTGCCAATCCCAACTGTACAACTTCACAATTGGTTATCGCATTGCAAGCTATTGAGTCTATTGCACATATTAAGAAAGTACATGTTGCAACATATCAGGCAGCTTCAGGAGCGGGCGCAGCAGCGATGCAGGAACTTGAAGACCAGCACAAACAAATTGTGAATGGAGAAGAGCCTACTGTATCAAAATTTGCATATCAACTTGCATATAATCTTATTCCTCAGGTAGATGTATTTACCGAAAATGGTTACACAAAGGAGGAGATGAAGATGTATTATGAGACTCGCAAAATTATGCACTCAGACATAGAGGTTAGTGCAACATGCGTAAGAGTGCCTGTGATGAGAGCTCACTCTGAAGCAATATGGATTGAAACAGAACGCCCCATTTCATTAGAAGAAGCCAAAGAAGCTTTCCGTAAAGCAAAAGGTGTAGAGCTTATAGATGAACCTGCTGAGAAAAAATACCCTATGCCTTTAGGCCTGGAAGGAACAGACCCTGTGTATGTTGGTCGTATCAGAAAAGATATTTCAAATGAAAACGGATTAACCTTTTGGACGGTTTCTGACCAAATACGTAAAGGTGCAGCATTAAATGCAGTTCAAATTGCAGAATACTTAATTAACAATTAATGTTCGCACGAAGTAAAAGGTTATAAAACCTACTACAATTAGTTTTAATAGAAGTCCCGCCAAATAGCCTCCAAAAGCACCGGAGGCTTGTTTGGTGGCTTTTTTTAATCTATTTCCAGTAATTATAGCGCCAATAAAAGCACCTACAAAAGGGCCAAATATTATTCCCCAAGGACCTAGAAAGAACCCAATAAGAAGTCCTATTGTTGCGCCCCACACAACCTGTTTATTGCCACCCATCTTTTTTGTTCCCCATACGGGCAATACATTATCAAGAATTGTTATTACCACTGTTACAACTGCCAATATAATAATTGCTGTCCAACTTATATTATCTTGTGTAGAGGGTATTAATTTTAAGATAAATAATCCTCCCCAGCTAAGTGGTAGTCCGGGAATAATTGGTGCAATTGTGCCTACTGCTCCTACTAATAAAAGAAGTGATGCTAGAATTATCAAAATTATATCAAACATATTGTTTTTGACACTTATTGAATAGAATCTGCATTGTTTTCTATATGATCATGATCTAGAAGCACTCTGTGTGGGAAAGAACCATGGCCTATCAACTCAATAGGACAAGATTGATATGCAGTTAAAAGCCATTCTTGAGATATATCGCTTCCTGAGTGATAATGCAAACCTAAATTAACGCATGCAATATTTTTCACAAGTGAGATTATGGTACCTACATCATGAGAAACAAGCATAATTGCAATATCCTTATTTATTTCACCTAATAGTTTATAGAAATCGGTTTCAAAGAGTTTATCTATATAGGTGCTTGGCTCATCAAGTATTATAAGTTTGGGATTGTCGATAATTGCTCTTCCCAATAACACACGCTGCAACTGACCACCAGACAGTTCTCCTATTGCACGATTCAGAATGGAGGTTATGCCCAACTGATGTGACACATGCTCAACTCTCTTTCTTTCTTCTGAGCTGTAACGCCTAAAAAACTTCTTGTCGGGTGTTATTCCAGAAAGTATTACTTCAGAAACTGATATTGGGAATTTCTTATCTACTTGATTGATTTGAGGAAGGTATCCAATGTTAAGAGAAGGAACTTTTATCCCTTTATCGTAAAAGTTTACTGAACCCGACTGGGGTTTTATGAGTCCGAGTATAGTTTTGAGCAATGTTGTTTTTCCTCCGCCATTTGGACCAATTACTCCTAAAAAGTCATCTTCAAATATTGTCAGAGATACATCATTTAGTACATTAGGCTTATTTTCATATCCTACTGTAAGACTATTTATTTCTATTAGCTTGTTCATATTAAATATTCTACAATATCATTTAAACCTAAGATTTATCTCTTAACAAAATCTTTATCTCTTGACAAAATCTTGGCTATTTTTATCAGCTCCGTGTCCCACTCATAACTCAATGGGTTTATTTCAAAAACATCTGCACCAATCTCCTTAGCCACCACCTCGGCATTTTTCTCATCAAAACCTCGTTGTATAAATACGGTTTTTATATTCTCTTTACCGGCATTATCGATAAGCATTTTAATTTGAGCAGGTGATGGGTTCTTTCCTTCAAACTCTATACTATATTGATTAAGATTATACTGATTTGCAAAATATCCAAGAGAAGGGTGAAAAACAATAAATGATCTAGTGGGTATATCAGTAAGCAGTTCTTTTATAATGCTATCTATACTATCAATTCTGTTGATGAAATTACTGTAATTTATTAGATATGTCTCTTCATTCTCTGGATCAAATTCAATGATCGAATTAAGCATATTTTTGGTGAGCCCTTTAACAGCAGCGGGGGACGACCAAGTATGAGGGTCCAGACCTCCGTGTGAATGTGAATGGCCATGATCATCAGTATGATTATGCTCAACGCCTTCTATCATCTCTATTTTTTGA
>JAAZCL010000018.1 GCA_012513315.1 Bacteroidales bacterium
AAATAAACGATTTTATAGAAACTGTTTATCCATTCCATCCAAATTTGATTCTCGAAAATAATCGAGCCACTATTGCAGCAAATACGTATACAATTAGTGGATTCACCCCAAAAGCTTGAAAAAAACGACTCCATCTGTTTTTTTTATTTATATCTATAATCCATATAGATAATCCTAAAAGCTGTGCGGCAAAACCAGTTGTAACAAGTACAAACGTAGGACTCCATATTTTTTTATTAATCGGGCAACCATATTTCAGAAGAAGACCCGAAAAAGCAAGTATAGTACCCCATAAAAGCAATTTCTCAACTCGCTTGTGATTATCCTTACTATCAACAATCAGTTTTCCAAACAAAAAACCTATCAATACATGAGCAATTGAAGGCAGTGTACTTAGCAGGCCTTCGGGATCTAGAGCAACTCTTTCACCTTCAAGCGTCCAGTCTTTATACATATGATCCTGTCCCCACAATGCTCTGTCTACAACGGAGATGATATTTTTTTCCGACATTTCAAAACCATTGCCGAAAACCAGAATCAGAAAATATCCTACAAGCAAGGCCACAATTGTTCCAACCAGATATTTACCTCTGGTTAGTAAAGCAATTAATGCAGCAAAACCATAAGCAAGTGCCAATCTCTGTAATACACCCAAAATACGCAATGTGTCGAAATGTGTAGCTGCTTCACCTAATCCTTCACCTTTTGCCAAACCCCCAACTAGTTGTCCAAACCAAGCTAAACCAATTCCTATCAAAAAAATAAGTATGGTTCGTCTTACTACTTTCATAATTGCCGATCACGATGGCTGAAAATTAAATTTACGCAACGACATAAAAGTTGATACTCCCATAATAAACATAAAAAATGGAAATACTAGATCGGTAGGATTAAGTCCGTGCCAGTATTCATGCTTTAGCGGTGTGTATGTGTAACTAGATCCGGAATTATTAACCATAATCATCCCAGCTATAGTAATTCCGCGAAGTATATCAAGGGAAAGTAATCTGCCACTTTTTTGTGGTGAAGCAATTGTAGTCATGACAATAATCTTCTTCTATTGTGCTTCAATCTCTTCTTCATCAACAATTGCGATTTTATCTTTCTTTGCTTTTCCAAAGTCTTTATCAATTTTTATAAAAGGAATAATTAATAAAGTAGGAATGGTTGTAATCATAATAAAGATAAAGAAGTTTAGGTATCCAAGCTGTTCTTGAATCCATCCGGCAGCCATTCCGGGAATCATCATACCAAGTGCCATGAACCCGGTGCAAATTGAATAATGAGCTGTTTTATGCTCTCCCTGTGAGAAATAAATCATAAATAACATATAGGCAGTGAAACCAAAACCATAACCAAATTGCTCTGTTGCAACTGCTATATAAATCCATATAAAGCTTTCGGGCTGATAGATTGCCATTAACAAATAAGCAGCATTAGGAAGAGTTATAGCTAGTGCCATTGGCCAAATCCAATATTTTAATCCCTTACGCGAGGCTAGAATACCACCAATGATACCACCAAGTGTAAGTGCTACTACACCAAATGTACCATATGCAAGTCCTGCATCTTCTGTTCTCAATCCCAATCCTCCGATTTCTCGTGGATCGAGTAAGAAAGGGTAAGCAAGTTTAACCAGCATAGCCTCAGCAAGCCTATACACAAGAATAAAAGTTAATGCCAGACCTATACCTTTTTTAGTGAAAAACGATTTAAATGTGTTCACAAACTCTTTCATTACCTCTGTTGGAGTAAAAACAGCTTTACCGGTGTCACTTTTTGGATAGGGTAATAAAAAACGGTGGTATACAAAGAATGCAAGGAAGAGTCCCGCCATTATGAAAAAAGTAAGACTCCATGAGTAAGGGATGTTTGAGGTAGTTCTTTCTAAAAATCCTGCAAGTATTATTAAAAATCCCTGTCCGGTTATTGAGGCAAGACTATAAAACGTACTACGAATGCCTACAAAAAAAGATTGCTGCGAGTCATCAAGTGCAAGCATATAAAAACCATCTGCCGCGATATCGTGTGTGGCAGAACTAAATGCCATTATCCAGAAAAATGCAAGTGTTGCCTGAAGATAAAATGGGGTGGGGAGAGTAAAAGCAATCCCTGCCAAAC
>JAAZCL010000190.1 GCA_012513315.1 Bacteroidales bacterium
ATTTTCAGTTTCAATAGTTTAAAATCATTCTTCTCATTCAGCAGCAAGCTCCTATTAACAAATACAATAGCCACCATTGGAAATAATATTTATCCTAGTTTAATTGCCCTTTTTTATCCAATGAACCAAGTAGCCTACTTCAATCAAGCAAAAAAATATCAGGAAATACCCTTTCTCACAATCTCTAATACATTCCGTTCAGTAGCCATGCTAATTCTTTCAGATATAAACAATGAAAGTGAAAGAATGAAAAGAGTAGTGAGTAAGATGATAAAATCTATAGCATTTATAGCATTCCCACTCGGCTTTATAATGATTTTATTAGCAGAAACCATATTTTACCTGTTCTTTAAAGAAAAATGGCTTTCTTCAGTTCCATTTTTTCAAGCACTCACTCTGGCAGGTATGCTTTCACCTTTTGTCTTCATATTTAATGAACTTTTTATTGCCAAAGAGAAATCGGCCTATTTTCTTGGAGTAGAAATCCTTAAGGCCCTACTTCTAATTGTCCTTATAATCATTCTTTTACCTAAAGGATTAATGGCATTAGCTGCTAGCTGGGTCCTATATATATTGGCAACGCTTCTTATCTCTTTGATATTATCTTCCAAACTAGTTAAATACAATCTTTTAAATTTTCTGAAAGACACAATGCCTTATATGCTTATTGCATTAATATGTAGCGCTGTATCATATTTTACAACAAAAAATATTAGCCCACCCATACTATATATTACAATCAACATATTGATTATCACAACACTCTATATCACAGTCTGCAAAGCATTAAAGCTGGAAATGATAAAAGAAATTGAAGTGTGGTTTACTAAACGAAAAACAAATAAATGAAACAGTTACTATTATACATCAAGTTTGCACTGCAGTTTGCTATAGAGAACAAAACACTTAAGCATATAAAACAGTATAAAAGATGGTACAGTGATATGCATTCAGGTAAAACCACAATGAGTCTTGGCTTACCTTGGATGACATATGATGCCATTGCTTTCTTAGAGGAAATTACCTCAGAAGAAAATAATGTATTTGAATGGGGATCGGGAGGCTCAACTATTTTCTTTGCAGCTCGATGCAAGCAGGTTATTTCGGTTGAACACGATAAAGAGTGGAGTAAAATTCTAAAGAAAAAACTAGATAAGCTAGATATTAACAATGTAGTATTACAAGAAATAGAAGGAGAAAAAACAGGCAATTTCTTAATTCTAAACCCTGAAAATGCCGATGATTATGCATCAAAAGAATTAAAATCTGCAGGACTCTCTTATGAAAAATATGTAAAAGCTATAGATCAATACAAAAACAACTTCTTCGATATAATAGTTGTAGATGGACGTGTTAGAAATGCTTGCATAAAACGAGCAATACCACATATAAAAAAAGGAGGCTATCTAATTGTTGACAATTCCGATAGAAATTACTACCTATCGGAATTCAACTTCCTCAACAATCAAAATGAATGGAAAAAGAGTGAATTTGTGGGTCCTGTATTCTTTCAGCACGCCTTTTCAAAAACATCTATATTCAAGAAACTTTTTTAATTAGCGAAAACAAAATCAAGCTGCCTTCTTTCAAGATTTGCCCTAGCCACCTGAATAGCAACGGGCTGCCCTAATCTATACTCCCTTTTTGTGCGACGACCAACAAGCCTATAATTTTTCTCATCAAATTCATAGAAGTCGTCATCAAGCTCTCTCATAGGAATCATTCCTTCACACTTGTTCTCATTAATTTCAACATATAATCCCCATTCAGTCACACCCGAAATAACGCCGTCATAAACTTTTCCTAATTTATCTGACATAAATTCAACCTGCTTGTACTTTATAGAATCACGCTCTGCATTAGCAGCTATCTGCTCCATGTCTGAACTGTGCTTACACTCATCTTCAAGAGACGCCTGATCAACGCTTTTACCTCCATCAAGGTAACGTTCAAGTAACCGATGCACAAGCATATCGGGATACCTCCTTATAGGAGAAGTAAAGTGAGTATAATACTCAAATGCTAAACCATAATGCCCCACATTGTTGGTAGAGTAAATTGCCTTCGACATTGTGCGTATAGCAATAGTCTCAATCAAATTTTCTTCTGGTCGCCCCTGCACCTTATCTAAAATCGAGTTCAAACTCTTCGCAACATCAGCCTTACTACCCGATGTTTTCATCTTATGCCCAAACCGAAGAATGAATTGATTAAAATTATCTAGTTTCTCCGGATCCGGAACATCATGAATCCTATATACAAAAGCTTTAGCCTTCTTACCTTTAGGAACCTTACCAATAACTTGGGCAACAGTTTTATTTGCCAGAAGCATAAACTCCTCAATCAGATGATTAGATTCTTTCCCTTCTACAAAATATACCCCAAGAGGTTTACCTTTTTCATCCAAATTAAACTTCACTTCATATCGGTCGAAATTAATCGCACCGTCAGCAAATCTCCTCTCCCTCAACTGCTTAGCCAATGAATTTAATATGAGAATCTCTTTAGAAAAATCGCCCTTGCCAGTCTCAATAACTGTTTGCGCATCCTCATATGCAAGTCGGCTATCAGACTTAATAACTGTGCGTGCAATTCTAAAGTCTTTAATTTCTGCTTTCTCATTCATATTAAAGATTACTGAAAAACACAACTTCTCTTCATTTGGTCTTAAAGAACATATATAATTGCTCAACCTCTCGGGTAGCATGGGTATAGTACGATCAACAAGATAAATTGATGTTGCCCGGCTTTCTGCCTCTTTGTCAATCAAATCACCCTTTCTCACATAATGTGTTACATCAGCAATATGTACACCAACCTCCCATAAATTGGGCGACAATTCTTTAAAAGAAAAAGCATCGTCAAAATCTTTTGCATCCTTGGGGTCAATTGTAAATGTAAATACATCCCTAAAGTCCTCTCTTTTAGCAATCTCTTTAGCATCTATCGTATCGGGAATCAAGGCGGCCATTTTACTCACATTATCCGGATAGCTGTAAGGCAAGTCATACTGTGCAAGTATAGCGTGCATCTCGGTGGCATTATCTCCAGGCTTACCAAGAACATTTATTACTTTGCCTATCGGATTATTTGCTTTTGCTGGCCACTCTACAATCTCTACTACAACCTTATCTCCATGCTTTGCACCTAAAAGATCTTCTTTGGACACAAATATATCATTCGACAAAAATTTGCTGTCCATTACCAAAAATGCAAAATGCTTTTGCACTTCTAATACTCCAACAAAACGTGTTTGTTTATGCTCAAGAATCTCAACAACAGCTCCCTCTGTTTCAGCCCTTTTCCTCTTTGCAAGCAATTGCACTCTCACACGGTCGCCATTCATAGCATGCTTACTATTACGCTCGGGTATATAAATTATATTACCATCGTCATCCGGTACAAAGAAATTCTTACCATTGCTCCTTCTCTCAAATCTACCATCCAGCATCAACCCTCTATTATTAATTCGATATCTTCCTCGCGAAGATTCAAGCAGCACCTCTTCATCACGTAGTTTATCAAGAACTTTCGCAAGCACCCTCTTACCCTCTTCACCGCGCACATCAATGGCTGCAGCAATCTGCTTATAATTAAACTGCTTATCTATATTTTCTTGTAGCAAATCTGTAACAGATAGGGTTAAATCTTTTTTCTTTGGTTTAGCCACGGTTCCCGATTGGCTAGTTTTCTTACTCATAATTCTTAATATTTTGAATCCAATTGCTACTTAAACAAACTAATGGTATGTTTAGTTATGCAAAGTAATAAAAATAATGTTTCAAAACGAGAAATCCATATAATACATTTTATTTAAAAACTAATTTTCAATTAATGAAGTTATAGCTATTTTTGCTTTATAAATTACAATATATGGATAACAAGAGAGTACTTATTACAGGAGCAAGTGGTTTTATAGGTAGCACTGCTGTTGACAAGGCACTTGAGTTAGGATTCGAAACCTGGGCAGGAATTCGAAAGAATAGCAGCAGAGAATTCCTTAAAGATGAACGCATAAGGTTTATCGATCTCCAATACAATCACCCCGAAGTAATGAAAAGTCAACTTGCCGAATTGGTAAGCAAACATGGTAAGTTTCACTATATAATTCATATTGCAGGGCTAACCAAGGCACGTCATACTACCGAGTTCTATAATGTAAACTATTTGCAAACACGCAAACTTGTAGAGTGCCTAATTGAAATTGATGCTGTTCCTCAAGCTTTTGTTCTGATGAGTTCATTAAGTGTTATGGGAGCAGGAGACGAAATAAATTACACACCTATTAAAATAGAAGACGAGCCAAAGCCCGATACTTTATACGGTAAAAGTAAACTTGAAGCTGAAAATTGGATAAAGAGTCTTAGCAATTTCCCCTATCTTATAATTCGTCCCACTGGTGTGTATGGTCCACGTGATAAAGACTATTTTATTCTTATAAAAACGGTGAAAAGAGGACTTGGCATAGGAGCAGGATTCAAAAAACAAACTCTTTCATTCATTTACAGTGAAGATTTAGTAGATGTAATTTTCAAACTATTAGATAAAGGAATAACTAGGAAAGAGTATATTGTTTCAGACGGCGACTGCTATACAGATAGAGATTTTAACCGTATAGTAATGGAGGCTCTCAAAAAGAAAAACATCCTGAACATTAAAACTCCTTTATTCTTAGTGAAACCTGCAGCTTTTATAAGTGAAAAGATTGCCGCATTATTTGGTAGGGCGTCTACTTTTAATAGCGACAAATACCGAATTATGAAACGCCGTAATTGGTCGTGCGATATCTCTCCACTACAAATGGACATCAACTTTAAACCAAGATATAAATTAAAGGAAGGTGTAATCAAAACAATTGAGTGGTACAAAGGAAATGGCTGGCTTTGAGAACTCACCCTTTTATTGTACTTTTGTTTTCATAAATTATATAGTTGATATTAAGATAGATTAATCTTATGAAGATAGCACTGATAGGTTATGGCAAAATGGGCCAAGAAATAGAAAAAGTGGCTCTGGAAAGAGGACACCAGATTGTTTGTAAAGTGGATATTGATGAGAATGACAAGTTTCATTCTCCCGAATTTAAAAGTGCAGATGTTGCAATTGAATTTACAACTCCAAAAAGTGCACTTAACAATTATAGGAAAGCATTTGAATCTAATGTACCAGTTGTTTCAGGTACTACAGGGTGGCTTGAGGATATTGACGAAATTAAGAATGAGTGCAATAATAATGGGAAAACATTTTTCTATGCCTCAAACTTCAGTCTTGGTGTAAACTTGTTTTTTGCAGTCAACAAGTATTTGTCCAAATTAATGAATAACTTCCCTGACTATGAAGTGGTAATGGAAGAGACACATCACATTCATAAACTTGATGCTCCAAGTGGCACTGCAATAACTCTTGCTGAAGATATTATAGCTAATATTAAAAGAAAGAACAGCTGGGCCTTATATAATGATACAGATGACAATAAATCTGATATTATTGAAATAAAAGACTACCGAGAAGGAGAAGTACCAGGTATCCACTCAGTAATATATGAATCCGACGTAGATAGCATCAAAATTACACATAACGCTAAAAGTCGTAGAGGATTTGCTTTGGGAGCTGTACTTGCAGCAGAATTTACCAAAGATAAAAAAGGGTTTCTTGGAATGCACGATCTATTAGGTAGCTTATAAACATAGTTCTAATTAATTATTATTATGACAATAAAAGAACGTTTTGATCAAGCATCAAAGAGACATTGGCTTTGGTTTGCAGTTTGGACAGTACTTACAATTCTTTTTTCTTTCTGGGCAAACTCTCCTTTGATTTTGCTTTTAATTCTGCTTTTTCTTGATATTTACATTACCAAATTCATACCTTGGGGATTCTGGAAGAAATCTAAAAATACTGCATTCAGAAAAACAATGGAATGGGTAGACGCAATAGTGTTTGCTCTAATAGCAGTATATTTTATAAACACATTTTTCTTTCAGAACTATCAGATACCTACCTCCTCACTCGAGAAATCGTTACTTGTAGGAGATTTTCTGGCTGTTAGCAAATTAAGCTACGGCCCAAGAGCACCTATAACACCTCTTTCATTTCCGCTGGCTCAACACACAATGCCTGTTATCGGTGGCAAGTCTTACATCGATAAACCGCAATGGAAATACAATAGGCTTAAAGGTATTGGTGAAGTAGAAAGAAACGATATTGTAGTGTTTAACTTCCCTGTGGGTGATACAGTAGCACTAAATCAACAAGGAGTCGATTTCTACACATTAGCAAAACATAACCCCAACGGAAGTTTAGGTGTTCGGTCAGATGTACGAAGCTATGGCAAAATAGTTTATAGACCAGTAGACAGACGCGAAAATTATGTAAAACGTTGCATTGGACTTCCAGGTGAAACTTTAGAATTGAGAAATGACTCTGTTTATATAGATGGTAGTTATTTGCCAAACCCACGCTTATCACAGCACAACTATATGATTCACACAGATGGAACACAAGTTGCCGCTGAAATATTTAGTAATATGGGTATCAATAAGGCCGATTATTTTACACAAAATAATTATGGACAGATGGTGCCAAGATCACAAGATCTAACAGGTGTTGACAGCCTAAGCTTATCAGTATTCAATCTTAGGTCACGTAATGGAAACAATGGACGCCTTTACTTTAGTATACCAATGACTGATGCTATGGTAGACGAGATGAGGTCAAAACCATTTGTATGGGATATTATCAAAGAGAAAGAGCAGCCTGGCTCAAGCTATTACTTCCCTATAGATTATACACATAACTGGACACGCGACACGTACGGTCCTCTTTGGATTCCTCAAAAAGGTGCAGTTATTACATTTGATAAAGATGTCGACTATAAGGTTGCTACCTATGAAAGATGCATCAAGAATTATGAAGGTAATGATTTCGAATATCGAGATGGATTGGTGTATATTAATGGGGAGCAGGCTAATTCATATACGTTTAAATTCAACTACTACTTCATGATGGGCGACAACAGACACAACTCTGCCGATTCACGTAGTTGGGGTTTTGTTCCCGAAGACCATGTTGTAGGTAAGCCCATGCTTATCTGGCTCTCACTAGAAAAGGATAAAGAATGGTTTAAAGGCAAAATAAGATGGAACCGCCTGTTCCGTAGTGCAAAAATACCGGCATGATGCCTTTCAGTAACAAACAAACAACTCTTCTCTCATCACTTTATTTAGCGCCTGTAGAGTATTACGCCTCACTCTACAGGAGTGATCTTGTTGTAATTGAAATTAATGATAATTATCAAAAACAATCATATCGAAACAGGTGTACTATAGCTGGAGCAAACGGACCCTTATCTTTAAGCATTCCTATTGTAAAACCCTATAAAGACTATAGTAAAATGAAGGACATTCGTATTGCAGACCATGCCAATTGGCGGCACTTACATTGGAATGCAATACTTTCAGCATATAACTCTACTCCTTACTTTCAATATTTTGAAGATGACTTCAGACCCTTCTATGAAAGAAAGATTGAATTTCTTCACGATTTTAACGAAGAGCTCCGGCAACTCATATGTAGCATCATAGAGATAGAAAGCAAAGTTTGCTATACCGAAACATATATCAATGAGGGAAATAAAGAGTACATAGATTTACGAGAAAGGATTCATCCAAAGAAAGAATCAGAATACAAAACAGAACCATATTATCAAGTTTTTGCCTCAAAACATGGCTTCATTAATAACTTAAGCATACTAGACCTTCTGTTTAATATGGGAAAAGAAGCTAGGTTAATACTCTGACTTTAACATTTTTATATATCTTTGCACTCAAATAACAGACAACTTAATTAATTATGAATAATAAAAGAAGAGTACGTTTTGCCCCCAGCCCCACAGGGCCATTGCATATTGGAGGTGTTCGTACTGCATTATATAACTACCTATATGCTAAGCAGCAAGGTGGTGATTTTATACTTAGAATTGAAGATACTGACTCCACAAGATTTGTAGAAGGGGCTGAAGAATATATTCAAGAAACATTTAATTGGCTAGGACTCGAATTTGACGAAAGTCCACTTAAAGGTGGAAATTATGGTCCCTACAAGCAATCGGAACGCAAAGATATTTACAAAAAATATGTAGATCAGCTTTTGAAAAATGATGCTGCTTATATCGCTTTTGACACTCCAGAAGAGTTGGATTCAAAGAGAAATGAGATTTCCAATTTTCAATACGATGCTTCTACAAGAGAAAGCATGAGAAACTCGCTCACCCTGTCGGAAGATGAAACAAAGGCCCTTATTGAAGCAGGAACACAATATGTAATTCGTATAAAAGTAGAACCCGGTCATGATATCATCGTAAATGATATGATTCGTGGCAAGGTAATAATCAACTCATCAATCCTTGATGATAAAGTAATATATAAGTCGTCAGACCAACTCCCAACCTATCACCTTGCCAACGTGGTAGATGATTATCTAATGAAAATAACTCATGTTATCAGGGGGGAAGAATGGTTACCATCTGCCCCACTTCATGTATGGCTATATAAGAGTTTAAACTGGGAAGAAAGTATGCCTCAATTTGCGCACCTTCCTCTACTTTTAAAACCAGATGGCAAAGGTAAATTGAGCAAACGCGATGGTGACCGCTTAGGGTTTCCTGTTTTCCCACTTGAGTGGAAAGATCCGGTAACTAGTGAAATCTCTTCGGGGTATCGTGAGGCAGGTTACTTGCCCAGTGCAATTATCAACTTCCTTGCTTTCCTTGGATGGAACCCTGGCACAGAACAGGAGTTATTTTCTATTGATGAGCTTATAGAAGCATTTTCATTTGAACGCTGCAGTAAGAGCGGCGCTAAATTCGATCTAGAGAAAGCAAAATGGTATAACCATCAATATATAATGAAGATGCAGGATGAAGAAGTTGCAAAACTATTTAATCCTATATTAAATGAAAAACGGATAGATGCACCCTTCGATAAAATAGTGGGCATTGTTGCAATGATTAAAGAGAGAGTTCATTTTATTGAAGAGTTATGGGACCAGTCATCATTTTTCTTTATAACACCAAAGAGCTACGACGAAAAGACAGTTCGCAAACGCTGGAAAAAAGATAGCAATGAGCATATGCAGCAACTCACAGAGCTACTAAAACAAACAGATGACTTTTCTTCTGCCAATCTTGAATCCGTTGTTAAAGAATGGATACAAA
>JAAZCL010000019.1 GCA_012513315.1 Bacteroidales bacterium
AAGCACTGTATGTACTAACCTAGCAGTGGCTTTAGCTCAAAAGGGTTATAAGGTGGGACTGCTAGATGCCGATATATTTGGTCCTTCTGTTCCAAAGATGCTAAACGTAGAAAACTCTGCTCCTGCCTTGGAGAAAAAGGATGGTCGCGATCTTATTATACCAATTGAGAACTACGGCGTTAAGATGCTCTCAATTGGCTTCTTTGTGAATAGAGATGACGCAGTTGTTTGGCGCGGCGCAATGGCTAGTAACGCATTAAAACAATTAATTGCTGATGCCGACTGGGGCGAGTTGGATTATTTTCTAATCGACTTCCCACCGGGTACAAGCGATATCCATCTAACACTTGTTCAAACTGTAGCAATAACCGGTGCTGTAATTGTAAGTACCCCTCAGGAGGTTGCACTTGCAGATGCACGTAAAGGAATTAGCATGTTTACAGGTGATAAGGTGAATGTACCTATTCTTGGTCTTGTAGAAAACATGGCATGGTTTACCCCTGCAGAACTACCAGAAAACAGATATTATATATTTGGAAAAGAAGGTTGTAAAAGACTTGCCGAGGAGCAGGGACACGAGCTACTTGGTCAGATACCTGTAGTGCAAAGCATTCGCGAAGGTGGAGATGAAGGCAAACCAGTTGCACTCAACTCTGACTCTGTTACAGGTATGGCATTTAGTGCACTTGCCGATAAGGTTATTGTTGCAGTTGACAAACGCAATAGTGAATTACCTGAGACTCATATTGTTGAAGTAAAGAAAAAACAATAATCTATGATACATCCTCTGAGTCAGTTTAAATACTGTCCAAAGTGCGGGTCACCTAATTTTAAAGAGAATAACGACAAGTCCAAACGCTGTTCTGATTGCAGCTTCAACTACTATTTCAACTCCTCTGCAGCAGTGGTTGCAGTAATTGAAAATAACAAAAGAGAAATATTAGTTGCCCGTAGAGCAAATGACCCCGCCAAGGATACTTTAGACCTACCCGGAGGATTTATAGATATGTATGAAACGGCCGAAGAAGCGGCTTGCAGAGAAATTAAAGAAGAGACACGTTTAATTGTACAATCAATAGAATATCTCTTTTCAATTCCCAATATTTATCTCTATTCAGACTTTGAAGTACACACCGTAGATATGTTCTTTAAGTGCAAGGTAGATGATTTTAGTGAATTAAAAGCTCAGGATGATGTTTCGGAACTATTATTTATTCCATTAAATGAATTAAATCCCGCAGATTTTGGTTTGATATCAGTACGCAAGGGAGTTGAGAAACTTCTTTCTCAAAATGAACACACTATAATTTAATCAAAACAACAAATATTTCATATATACTTAAACACATGAGAAAAATCATTTTAATAGTTACACTTGCAATTATTACGCAGGTTACATTTGCTCAGAATTCGGTATATAACACACAACCAGAACTTCTGTTTAACCAGGGAAAAGAGATGTTCCTTGGAGGCAATTGGAACGGTGCTGTAGATCTGTTACAAAAATTTTCTAATGAGAGTAGCGATAAACAGCTAAAGGAAGAAGCAGAATATATGATTGCTGTTTCTTATTTCCGTAAAGGAAACAAAAACAGTGATCTAATAATGAAGGAGTTTCTCGAGAAATATCCTGAGACTGTTCATATCAATCATGTGAATTTTATTATCGCTTCGCATTATTTCAATAATAAAGATTGGAGCAAAGCATTACTATGGTTTAATCTGGCAGACCTCGACTACCTAAAGATCTCTTATCAAGAAGATTATAGCTTCAGAACAGGTTATACTAATCTACAGGTGGGCAATTACGATGAAGCAAGAAGATATTTTGGATTACTTTCACAAAATAGCACCCGATACCGAGATGCTGGCAACTTCTATCTTGGTTATATCGACTATTCAAACGGTGATTACCAAAGAGCCTTGCAACGCTTCGAAAGTTTAAGAAACAACCCTGAGTATGCAGAAGAGGTTGCTTTCTATACTGCACAGGCTACATTCTTTGAAGGCAGAATAGATGAAGCAATTAAATTATCTGATGCTTTCCTTAATAGATATCCACACAGCTCACATGCAACAGAATTGAACCGAGTGCTTGGAAATAGCTATTATCGTTTGGGACAACCAACACGTGCTATTCCATATTACGAAAGATATATGTACATGGCCGAAAAGCCATTACGTGGTGATGCATATTTTATGGGTCTGTCATATTTCGAAACAGCCAAATACAATGAAGCATTACAAATGTTTCAGCAAGCAGTGGGTGTATCCGATGAGCTATCGCAAAATGCTCAACTGCAGTTGGGACAAACATACTTGAAGCTTAATCAAAAACAGCCTGCTCAGATGGCATTTGAGGCAGCCTCACGTGATAATTACAATCCTCAAGTACGTGAAACTGCTATGTTTAACTATGCTCTCTTATCGCACGAAACAAACTTCTCTGTTTTCAGTGAATCAATAACTCTATTCGAGAACTTCCTCAGAGAGTTTCCAAATTCACAGTACAGAGATCAGGTAAATGATATACTTGCCGAGACTTTCCTCACTACCAAAGATTATAGAGCAGCATTAAATGCTATAAACAGAATAAATAGTCCTGGCAACCGTATTCTAGAAGCTAAGCAGATGGTACTCTTTCAGCTTGGGGCACAAGATTTTATAAATGGGAATATGTCTGATGCCATACAAAATTTCAATAATAGCATAGGTATTGGAAACTTAAATCCACAGGCACGCAACAGCTCACTATATTGGAGAGGAGAAACCTACTACAGAATGGGCAACTACACCAATGCCACAACCGACTTCAGACAGTTTACTTCAAATGCAACTTCAACAGATGCTAACTGGGCTATGGGATGGTATAACCTCGGCTACTCTCTTTTCAAACAACAACAATACAATCAGGCTGTTAGCGCATTTCAAAGGTATATATCTACAGAAACAGATCGCAAAAAAGCTGAATATGCCGACGCATTAAATAGAATTGGCGACAGCTACTATTTTAATCGTAGCTTCAATGAAGCTGAAAGATATTATTCGCAAGCAGCAGATGCAAATCCTTCGGCAGCCGATTATGCCGCATATCAAAGAGCATTTGTATTGGGGCTCCAACATAACTATCAGGGAAAGATAAATGCATTAGACATCCTAATGAGCAGATACCCAAACTCACAGTATTTTGATGATGCTCTATATGAAAAGAGCCGTGCTTTAACAATGCTCAACAGAGAAAATGAAGCAATTGCTGTGTTGCAACGACTACTAAACGATTTCCCAAGAAGCTCACTAGCTAGCCAGGGTGGCGTGCAGCTAGGTCAGCTTTACTACAACACCAACAACTTCCAACAAAGTATAAATGCTTATAAGACTGTTATAACCAACTTCCCAGGTTCTGATGATGCACGCAATGCATTAGTGTCTATGGAAACTGTTTACAGGGATATGAACGACATACAGTCTTATGTAGACTACGCCAATGCACTTCCCGGAGGATTACGTATTACTACCTCAAAACAAGACTCTCTCACCTATCTTGCTGCCGAAAGCACATATATGAGAGGAAACCGCACAGAAGCAGAATCTGCAATGACACGATACTTGCAAACCTATCCAAACGGTGCATATAGCAGTGATGCTCATTATTATATGGGTGTAATCTCTGATGAGAAAAACAATAAAGATCAGGCTATTTCGCACTTTCGAAGAGTTATAGATGCTGGGAATATCAAATTTCTTGATAATGCTCTCATTTATACGTCACAAACTGAGTACCAAAACGGAAATTACAGAGAGGCACTTGCCGACTACTCTAGATTGGCAAACTCAGCTAGAAATGCTACTAACAAACATCTTGGTCAAATGGGTGTAGTACGCACTCAATCGCAATTGGGCAACCACCACGAAGCATCAAGGGCGGCAACAGAACTGCTTGCAAATAGCAACCTCTCGCCTGAAACTATCATCGAGGCAAGGTATCTTCGCGGTAAAGCTTATCAGCAGGTAAATGAGACGGAAAGTGCTGTTGAAGACTTCCAGTTTGTTGCCAACGACACCCGCAGTATTTATGGTGCCGAAGCTCAGTTTATCTTAGCAGACACCTTTTACAAATGGAAATCATACGACAGAGCCGAAGCGCAAGTAAAGGAATTTATGCAAAAAGGCACTCCTCATCAGTATTGGATGGCTCGCGCAATGATTGTATTATCAGACACATATAAGGAAAAGGGCGATGAGTTTCAGTCGAAGCAATACCTCGAAAGCTTAAAAAACAATTATAAGGGAGGCGAGGCTGATATTCAACAAATGATTAATGAAAGGTTAAATTAAATCGACCATCAAAAATTAAAAACTGAAAACTGAAATAACTAAATATGAAGAAAACATTTGTTATAATAGTAGCGCTGGCAATGT
>JAAZCL010000191.1 GCA_012513315.1 Bacteroidales bacterium
CCTTCATATGTAAACTTAGCTTCACCTTCTCTCCCACGCTTTGTAGTTATAAGCACAACGCCGTTTGCTCCCTGTGCACCATAAATGGCTGTGGCAGAAGCATCCTTTAAAATTTCCATAGATAGAATGTCAGAAGGGTTTATTGTAGATAATGGAGAAATTGTTGAGATAGGACTATTACCTAACGCATCTCCAAGACCAAAGTCGGCTCCACTGCTTCCTCCACCTTGCACAATTACACCATCAATAACATAAAGAGGCTCAGCATTAGAATTGATGGTTGACTGTCCTCTTACTCTAATAGAAACTGATGAGCCTGGTGCACCAGAAGTCATTACCGATGAAACTCCAGCTGCTCTACCTTGTAATGCTTGGTCGAGGTTGGTAATAACTGAACCTTTAATAGCATCTTCAGAAACAGAAACCGAAGCGCCAGAAATATCGCTCTTTCGCATGGTTCCATATCCTATTACCACTACTTCATCCAATAGGCCGAGATCTTCGTCCATCTCAATTTGAAAAGATGTCCTATTTCCAACTATTACCTCAACAGATTCGTATCCTATACTAGATATGTCTAATATAGCATTAGAAGTTGTAAGGTTTAAAGAGAAACTACCATCGATATCTGTCACAGTACCATTAGCTGTTCCTCTCTCAATAATATTTGCACCAATCATTGCAGACTTGTCTTTACTATCCACAATAGTGCCAGAAATTCTATGTTGTTGTGCAATTAACTGAAAGCTAAATGTCAGAACAAAACATAACATAAAGATGTTTTTCATAAAAAATATATTAAGTTTTCATAAATATCTAATATACAAAATTATCACATTTTTAATATATTATCTAGTATTATATTGTCACATATTAATACTTCTTTGCAATATTTGCCAACAAAAGACCCAAAAAGCATTTATACACTTGTGTATTCACCTAATTTGCATCTATATGTGCAATAAATGTAATATTTGTGATTCTTATTAAATCAAATTACAATTTTAGTTTTTCTGTAATTTTCTCTAAATTCACTAGGAGTAAAATTTTTCCTACTTTTAAAAATACGATTAAAGTTAGAGATGTTGCTAAAACCGCTTAAATAACAGATTTCAGAAACTGTGTTTGTGGTATCTGCAAGCAATCTGGTAGCATGTCCCAAGCGCAATTCAATAATATAGTTAGATAGTGTCTTGCCCGATCTTAATTTAAAAAAACGACTTAATGCAGTAGGGGTCATACCCACAAGTTCTGCCAAATCATCAAGCGATATATTTTTTTGGTAATTATTATTTATGTATTCATATATTTTTGTAACTCTTCTGCTATCCGCATTTTCATTGGTTCTAGCAAATGATGAGCTGGCAAGAGTTCGACTATCTTTAAAAAGTGAAAGTTCATATAAGATCGAAAGAAAATTGATTACCGAATAGAAACCCTCCTTTTCAGTAGAAAGATTATTTAATAGAGGGTAAACTTTCATTATAGCCTCCATTGGAAAATTAATTCCCTTTTTTGCTCTTTCCAGCATGCCACGAATACTTTCAAACTGATTTTTATCAATCAGGTTTCCCATAAAAAGGTCAGATGGAAACTGTATAGTTATCTCTCTGATGTTTTTTGATTTACATTCGTGCTGTTCCCATACATGTATTAGGTCTTCACCAGTAATTAAGGTAAGATCGTAATTTTTTATCACTTCCACAGAATCACCCACAATTCTACGCACGCCTTCTGCATTTTCAATATAATTGAGCTCGAATTCTTTATGTGAATGAAGAGGATATACGAACTCACTTTTTATTCTGTCTGCAACATAAAAACAGTCAGCTTTTGATAAAGGAGTTATTTCTTTGATTATATATCCCGAATTCATGCTCAATTATATGATATTGACTCAATTAACAGCCCTGTCGCTTCTAAATGGTACAACAGGAAGATTGCGTGTGTTTGCTAAATTACCTATCATGAAATTTCTATAGCAATATCTTACGGCTGTTGGTTTATTTATATTTTCATTATAAACTTCAACTTTCAAATGATTTACTCTTGCTTTAGCGGGAACAAATACGCCATCTTCTCCAGCTATTTCAAAACCTACTATATCATCAAACCTGTTAAAGCCGTTATGAGCATGGTCGAAAGAAATAATTGCTTTATTGTCAATTATTTCCATTGATGCAAACTCAGGACCATGTGCTTCAACTTGGCTAAAGTTGTAATTGCGGTTTAGTGCCATGTATGCAAGTCTTTTTCCTACATCAGTTTTATTGCGAGGATGAATATTGTGTTTCTCATACTCTTCAACCAAATCATTGGTCGATATCATACCACTGTTTTTAATTAATTTCTGTGCATCAAACTGTGCTTCTCTAAGATAAGCAGCCCAATCACCTTCACCGTACTCAAAAGGTGCTATTTCAGCATAGTAAAAGGGTATATCAGAATCTTCCCATAGCTCACGCCATAAGGTTACCATATTATTCAGTCTATCAGGATAAACTTCATGCGCTCCAATATTAGACTCACCCTGATACCAAATAAAACCATTCACTTTGTAATTTGTAATTGGATGAATCATGCCATTATACATTAATAAAGGTCGCGACATAGGATGTAGTTTGTTTACAGTCTCTTCATCAAGATCAACATCATCGTAAGTGTTTAATATCTCCCTATTGGTCCATGCCTCCACTTTCGATCCTCCCCAAGCAGAAACTATAATACCAACTGGCACATTAAGTGCTTTGTGCAATGTCTCTGCAAAAAAGAATGCAGTAGCACTAAATTGAGGAGCATTTTCCGGATTGGATACCTGCCATTTTCCTTTTGCTGTTTCCAAAGGTTCAAAAGATTGAGCTTTCTCAATGGTTACAAATCTTATTGCTGGATATTGACCGGCATTCAATATAACATCATTTGCATCCTTAATAGGATTATTCCAAAATCCATTCAAAGGCATCTCCATATTGCTCTGCCCAGAAGCTAGCCACACTTCTCCAATTAGTATATTATTCAGAACAACTTCTTCACCATCAGATATTGTAATTGAATAGGGAGTAAAAC
>JAAZCL010000192.1 GCA_012513315.1 Bacteroidales bacterium
ACTTTTCTATACCAACCAATTCCACCAGGTAAAGCACCTCCACCACTACCAGCAGGATGCTCTTCGCTAAACTCTCCTTCAATAGACCAGTCATGTGGTAAATTCAACTTACGCCACTGTTCATCATTAAAATCTGCAGATGAGGCCTTAGAATAATCGCCAAGTTGGAAAGTCCAATCTTCATTAAAATTGTTCACACTCCTAGGCTTTTCTTCACTCCCAACCTTTATTCCATTACAAGAAACAAAAATTAATAAAAGTGTTGTGAGAAAGAAAATTGTTGTTTTGTTCATCATTGGGAAAACATTAATTATAACATTTACGTTATGTTTTAAAACCATTTATAAAAACAGACTAGATGAAATATCTATTTATTGCTGTAGGGTTATCAATATTCTTTTTAATTTATATAATGTATCTAACGTTTGTAACTAAGAACATTAAATCAAAATTTAAAAGTAATATATTACCAGGTCTTTTTTTTCTTGTAATCTGGATTGCAATCTCATTTTTCTTGTTTAGATAAACTAATTGTTTGTTCTACACCATTATATTCAACAACAATACCTTCTGTATCAAAATCTAATGCCACCGGATTACCTTCGTTTACATATACAATATTAAAAGCTCTTTCTTTAAGCATTCCAGCAAAATCTCCTTGTCTATCACCAATCTCCAGAGTTTTATCTGCATCGTTATAAACAAATGTGATATTCGCAAACTCACCATCTTCATAGTTGTAATTTACCTCTTCATCTTCATATAAAGTAAAAGAGCCATCCTTGCCTGCATATACATACAAAGTAATCTCTTCAGCTTGTTTCTCGTTGCTATACATCATTTCAGGACCGTAAGGAATTATACTACCTGAAGCGGCATAAAGTGGCATTTTGTCATATGGAGCATTAACCGTAAGAGTTTGTCCACCCTCTATAAAATCTCCTGTAAATAAATCATACCAACCTTCATTGTCGGGGAAATAAACCTCTCTACTTCGCGCTTTATACTCATACACGGGGCAGGCCATAATAGCAGGACCAAACATATACTGATCGCTTATATTTACAACATTTTTGTCCCGCGGAAAATCCATTACCAATGCTCTCATCATGGTGTAATCATTAAACCATGTCATTCCGGCAAGTGAATAAATATAGGGCATTAGTCTATATCTCAGCTTATTGTAATATAGCATAGATTGATAAGCGGGATGATTCTCAGGAGCTATATTAAACATTTCTCTGAAAGGAAACTGCCCATGAGAGCGAAATAAAGGTACAAAAGCACCAAACTGATGCCATCTATTATTCAGTTCGCGCCACTCTTTCAAGTCCTCATTCTCAACACCAGTTTGATCATATATCCGTTGAGCATTTTCATACCTTCTCTCCACACAAAAACCTCCAATATCCATTGTCCAATAAGGAATTCCCTAAAGATCAAAATTAAGTCCCGCCGATATCTGCGCTTTCATATCCTCCCACCTAGTACCAATATCACCACTCCAAACTGCAGTTGAGTAGCGTTGAATACCAGCAAACCCCGATCGAGTAAGTAGGAACACTCTTTTGTCGTTATCCACACCTCGCTGCCCTTTATAAATAGACTCAGCATTAACCAATGAATAGGCATTAAGGTACTTTGTTGAGGGGCCAAGTGCTGTTGGATTCATAAGTGCCTTACGATACTCCATAGAGGTATTATCCTGTATATTAGGCTCCGAAGCATCCATCCACCAAGCATCAAATCCAAAAGGATAAAGCTTATCTTCAAGCTGATCCCAAAACATTTTGCGAGCACCCACAGCATAAGCATCATAAAAAGAACCAATATA
>JAAZCL010000193.1 GCA_012513315.1 Bacteroidales bacterium
AAAGCCGAGTGGGAATGCTATAAATGCTATAGATTTTATCATCTTACTCACTACTCTTTTCATTCTTTCACTTTCATTGTTTATCTCTGAAAGAATTAGCATAGCTACTGAACGGAATGTATTAGAGATTGCGAGAAAGGGTATTTCCTGATATTTTTTTGCTTGATTGAAGTAGGCCACTTGGTTCATTGGATAAAAAAGGGCAATTAAAGTAGGATAAACATTATTTCCAATGGTGGCTATTGTATTAGTTAATAGGAGCTTGCTGCTGAATGAGAAGAATGATTTTAAACTATTGAAACTGAAAATAAACGCAGGAAGCCATTTTGAATATATCCAAAGGAAAATTGTGCGGAATAGTGCGTAAATTAATATTTGTGCAATTAGAGCCCAAACACCAAAACCATATAATGCCATTATTACAGCGATAATATTTGCAATAAGTAGTGCTGTAATATTTATTTTAGAAAGACCTTTGAAGTCGGCATTTTTGGTCAAAATTGTTTGATGTATTAGTCCCAATCCATTTAATACAATTGATATAAAGGCTATTCTAGCAATAAGTGTTATTTCAGGTGAATTAAATAGGTCACCTAAAAATGGTGCAGAAATAAATAATAAGGAATAAAGTAAAATGCTAAATAAGACGTTGAATATAAAAACAGTGGAATAGTCTTCACTGGTGAGGTTTTGTCTATTTAGTAACGCCCTGCCAAATCCACTGTCGACAAGAATAGATGAAAATGCAATAAACAGTGCAAGTGAACCTATTTTTCCATAATCTTCAGTTGCAACAATATTCATTAATATGAGCATACTCAAAAAATTGAGTAACTGCTGCCCGAATTTATCAATGAAACTCCAGAAAAGTGATAGGATTGTTTTATATTTTAATGATGGTTCCGTCATGGGAGCTCTCATGTTGCATGTTATTACTGCAAAATTAGACAATTTTTTTATACTTTTGATTTAAGAGAAGACTTTGCTATGTTTAATGATTGAAAATGAGTTTTTCTGAAGAAATAAAAAAAGAGGCATTAAGATTAGGGTTTGATGCTTGTGGAATTTCTCCCGCTGACAATAGTGGCGAGGAGGAGCGTTATATGAAATGGATTGAAGATAACTGGCATGCAGATATGCATTATATGGCTAGAAATATAGACAAAAGAGTTGATCCCAGATTATTGGTGGAGGGTGCTAAATCGATTATATCAGTGGCCCTCAATTATTATCCTCATAAAAAGCAGGCTTCTCATGCTCCTCAATTTGCATATTATGCTTATGGTAAGGATTATCATGATGTAATAAGAGGTAAACTTAAAAAGCTATTTGAATTTATATCTGCTCGCCAACCGGAATTGACAGGAAGATATTTTTCTGATTCTGCTCCTGTTTTAGAGCGCTTTTGGGCTGCACAGGCCGGTATAGGCTTTGTAGGTAAGAATAGTTTGTTGATAATTCCTGGGAAGGGTTCTTTTTTCTTTTTAGGAGAACTAATCATTGATATCGAATTGGAATATGATAGCCCTATAGCTGAGAATTGTGGGAGTTGTACCCGTTGCCTCGATGGTTGTCCTACCAGTGCAATAGAAGAACCCTATAAAGTGAATGCTAATAAGTGTATATCATATCAGACAATTGAGAATAGAGGAGAAATATCGAGTTATGTTGCTCCGCGACTAAAGAATTATGTTTTTGGGTGCGACATTTGTCAAAAAGTTTGCCCGTGGAATAGAGTGTCTACTCCTCATAATACCATAGAGTTTATGCCTAATGATAGTTTTATGAACCTCGATTTAAAGAAGATGCTAGAAATGGATGAAGAGGAGTATCGTGAAGTATTTAGAGGCTCGGCTGTAAAAAGGGCAAAGTTTGCAGGTTTAAAACGCAATGTAATTGCTGTTTCTAAAACTCGTAAAAAATAGCTATTTTTGTATCTATATAGATGGAAGAAAATTTCGATATTCATAGTAACCTCAATTTTCAAGATACAGAACGTGATTTTGAAAATAGCCTAAGACCTTTAACTTTTAATGGTTTTAAAGGCCAGTGTAAAGTTGTTGAAAACCTTAAGGTTTTTGTGAGTGCGGCACGTTTGAGGAGTGAATCTCTTGATCATGTATTATTGCATGGCCCACCGGGGTTAGGTAAAACAACTCTTGCAAATATTATAGCTAACGAACTGGGAGTAGGCTTTAAGGTTACCTCTGGTCCTGTACTGGATAAGCCAGGCGAGCTTGCTGGTTTGCTAACTTCATTAGAACCAAAAGATCTTCTATTTATAGATGAGATACATAGATTATCGCCAATAGTTGAGGAGTATCTATATAGTGCTATGGAGGATTACCGGATAGATATTCTAATAGATAAAGGACCAAGCGCACGATCAATACAAATAGATCTTAATCCCTTTACTCTTCTAGGTGCAACCACCAGAAGTGGATTATTAACTAGTCCCTTGCGCGCACGATTCGGTATTAACATGCATCTTGAGTATTACGATATTGATACTCTAAAAGGTATTGTTATTCGCTCATCGGATATTCTTAATGTTGAGTGCGATGAAGATGCAGCTTATGAGATTGCTTCGAGAAGTAGAGGTACGCCACGTGTGGCTAATGCTTTGCTGAGAAGGGTGAGAGACTTTGCCCAAGTGAAAGGTAATGGCAAAATAGATAAAGCTATATCGACATATGCATTGGAGGCATTAAATATCGATAAATTTGGACTTGATGAGGTAGATAATAAGATTCTACTAACTATCATTGATAAATTTAATGGTGGCCCGGTTGGTATATCAACTATTGCAACTGCTGTGAGTGATGATATTGGTACGATAGAAGAGGTGTACGAGCCTTTTTTAATTAAGGAAGGATTTATTAAACGTACTCCCAGAGGTAGAGAGGTTACAGACTTGGCATATCGTCATCTTGGGAGAAAAAGAAATAGTGAACAAGGTTTATTGTTTTAGTACTTTAATCTATAATAAAAAGAAATACCCCAAGAAAGGTAGTTTATTGAAACTGAATTTCTTGGGGTGTTTTTTGTATCGAATCTAAATATATCAGAGGTCGCTAAATATTAATTCAAGTTGTAAACTTCCTTGCTTTTTATCCAATATTGCTGCTGTAGGCCACATTTGATTATGTATAGAAGTGAGAACTTGTTGTGCAGATGAATAATAGCTCTGCTGCACTGATGTAAATGTTGCATCCACCGGTATAAGGTAATATGTTAAATCATATGGTTCACCATCAAATGTGCTATTATAATAGTTGATCATTGTGGAGATGTTATTGAACTTATATGAAAAGGTATTTGCATCGAAAGGCTCGGAGAGAAAACTAGTTACATTATCTCTTATTCGGCGATTTTCAAAGAAACCATCGAGGGAATCTTTATTTACTAATAAGAGGTAATTAGGTGGATTTATTTTCACTTTTACATCTTCTGTAGCATCTGGTAATGCATAAACAGTGAAGTTCACCAAATTTAATGCTTTTGACTGGAGACTTTCGTGTATCTCAGATACAGGGAATGTAATTTCAGTATTTACCCCAGCAGGACTCTTTACATAAGTCTGTGTTAAACTTTCAGTTAAAAGATCTTCGTCATTACTCTTTATATGCTTTATCTGTCTAACCTCAGGAGTATTGTTGAGTCTGAAGGTTGTATTTCTAATTGTATCTTGTTTTTGAGATGAGCCTTTTACATCTAGATAGTGATAGTAAACATAAAGTGAGGTCAGATCAACATTTATAATTGTACTATTGCCGAAAGTAGTTGTGAAGTATAGTCCTGGGAAAAACTCTCTGAAGCTATCTGTATCGGATAATTTACCATGATTTGGCTTTAGGTATTCTTCAAGAAACTTTTCTCCGATTGCTTTGGGTAAGTCTACATTTATTAAATACTCTTTATATGTTACAGTAGAGTAGTTATCTGTTGTATAGGATTGCATTCTATATGTAGAATTACTTCCAGTAAAAGATTGCAGGCCTAAAGGCGAAGACATGTCTGAATACTCGGTAGGTTCAACGTTGGTATAGTCATTAGTGCCTCTAAGACTTTTATTAACTTCATAAACCGACAATCCCATAGGTGCAATTGAGTCTCCCATCATCGTGGTATATGAAAGAACTGCTTTAACAGAATCTATAATTGCTCCGGTTTTAAACTCAGCACCTGTAGGGAGATAGAATTCTGCGATATATTCTGATTTGATCGACCCAAATATAGGATCGCTGTATTCTCCAAGTACAGGGTATTTAGTCCTTGCATACATCGAGTCAACCTTAACTGTACGAGCATGAAGCTGTAGTGTGTCCACTCCTACAACAAGCCTGTCCTGACCAGGTTGAATTGATAATCCCATCTGATCAAGAGTGTCGTTACACGAAAAAATAAATATTGCAAGGAGGGTTACAGCAACCACCTTATATAAAGATTTGAGTTTCATTAGTTTCAAAATTTGTTTTAACAGCGCAAATATCCAAAAAAATAATGTTATATGAAAACTTAAAAAAGCTTTCTTCAAATTTTTAATGATAATTGTGTATAGGAAAAGATTTAAATTGAATTAAGTTAATAGTTAGTTCAATTTAAATTTTATTGTAAAATAACTCCATGTCTTCTGCCAATTTATCTATGTCAGATTGGAAAGGGAGAAGTTCAATTTTTTTGTCCTGAGCATATTTTACAATTTCAGAGTCTACTTTTTCACTTCCCTGCACTATACCATCTGAAAAGTCTATAGCTAATTTCATTAGATTAGTGTAATCCATTAACCCTCTGTCTTTCACTAGCTCTATTTCACTGTTGCCAATTCCTTCAAAACGAAGTTTGTCGGCTATTTTTTGGTCAAATGGTTTGCTAAATGACTCATCGTAAAGAGAACAGACAACTTTAGCATTTTTAAAGCAAGGATCGTCGGCATAGCCTTTTTTTACGATTAGAGGTGCGAGTGCACTAAACCAGCCATGGCAATGAATAATATCGGGAACCCAGCGTAATTTTTTAATGGTTTCCATAACTCCTCTTATAAAGAAGATGCTACGCTCGTCATTATCGTCATACTCCTCATTATTTTTGTCAACCAGTGTCTCCCTGTTTTGGAAGTAGTCTTCGTTGTCTATAAAATATACCTGCATACGGGCAGCTTGAATTGAAGCGACCTTTATAATTAACGAATTGTCAGAGTCATCAATTATCAGGTTCATACCCGATAGGCGGATAACCTCGTGTAATTGATTTCTGCGTTCGTTTATACTTCCATATTTTGGCATAAATGCACGTATCTCCATCCCTTTCTCTTGGATAGCTTGAGGCAAATAGCGTGAAGTGTTTGAAATTTGTGTTTCATCTACGTAAGGGTAGATTTCTTGAGAAATGTATAAAATCTTTTTTTGAGACATGAATCTAATAATCTTTAGTTTAGTACAAAGATAATAAAAAAAATCCACATAATTACAAAATAAAACCGTTGTAAGCTTATAATATGTTGATATATAGGGGTGTGTGTCGTGAATGCAGGCTATTATTGAGTGAAATAATGCAAATATCTTCGATATGTGGTAAATATTTTGTTGCTTTGCACAGTAAAATAAAATAAATGGATATCATAAAGACTGTAGCTGAGTTAAAGGTTAGGCTTGATGAATGTCGTAAAGGCGACAAATCTGTCGGTTTTATACCTACAATGGGAGCATTACACAAAGGGCATGGTGATTTGGTTATTTATTCAGTTAAAGAGAATGATATAACTGTAGTAAGCATATTTGTAAATCCTACTCAGTTTAATAATTCCGATGATTTAAAACTGTATCCGCGTACTCCTGAGAGGGATTACAATCTTCTAGAAGGTCTAGGAGTGGATATTGTCTTCACTCCATCTGTTAGTGAAATTTACCCCGTACCTGATAATCGAGTGTTTGACTTTGGCGGACTCGATAAAGTTATGGAAGGTGAGTATAGGGCTGGTCATTTTAATGGAGTAGCACAGGTTGTAAGTAAGCTATTTAATATAATATTGCCCGATAAAGCATATTTTGGAGAAAAGGATTTTCAACAGCTTTCAATAGTAAAGCAACTGGTTAAGCAGCTAAATATGACAGTGGAGATAATTGGTATTCCAATAGTGAGAGAACAAAGTGGTTTAGCTATGAGCAGCAGGAATCAACGCTTAACCGAGGAAGAAAAAATCACAGCGTCTGCTATTTACCGAGTGCTTAAAGAAAGTGTTTCAATGATAACAGATTATTCGCCCAAAATAACTTCAAGCCATGTTATTGAAGCTTTAAACAGTATTCCTGGGCTGCGAGTTGAGTACTTCTCTATCGTTGATAGTGACAGTCTCGCAACAATATCAACATGGGATAGCGCGAAAAGTATTGTGGGCTGCATAGCGGTCTATTGTGGAGAAGTTAGATTAATTGATAATATAAGATATAAATAACATCATATGTTAATAGAATTATTAAAATCAAAAATACATAGAGCAACAGTAACTGATGAGAATCTTAACTATGAAGGTAGCATTACAATTGATATGAATTTGATTGAAGCTGCAAAGCTCATTTTGAATGAAAAGGTTGCAGTTGTCAATAATAATAATGGTGAACGCTTTGAAACTTACGTAATTCCCGGTGAGACAGGCACTGGGATTGTCTGTTTGAATGGCGCAGCTGCTCGTAAAGTTCAGAAGGGTGACATAATAATTATTATGAGTTACGCTTTGATGACACCCGATGAGGCTTCGAGTTTTGAACCAACTGTTATAAACATTACGGACAGTAGCAATCAAATAAATCAATAGTAGCATAAATTATATAACAAACCGTCAATTGATTTATCAATTGACGGTTTTTAATGAATAGAGGTGTATACAAAAAAACATATTGCTAAAATAAGTGCACCTATCTTCCTGAGTCTGCTGGCTCAAAACCTTATCCAGGTTGTAGATACAGCTTTTCTTGGAAGGGTGGGGGAAGTTGAACTTGGCGCATCTGCATTAGCAGGAATAATTTATATTGCCATTTATACACTTGGCTTCGGCTTTAGCATGGGAAGCCAGATCCTCATAGGTAGACGAAATGGAGAAAAAAACTATAATCAGATAGGTGATATAGTAATTCAGGGAGCACTCTTTTTGTTTTTGCCATCTTTATTACTCATTCCTTTTTTAAGATACGGTGCTGTACATTGGTTACCTGCAATATTTGAATCTGCCGAAGTGGGAAGGGCTGTAGCCGAATATCTAGAGTGGCGTGTATTTGGATTAGTCTTTGCCTTTGTAAATCTAATGTTCCGTGCTTTTTTTATAGGCATAGCCCGCACTAAAATCCTTACACTTAACGCTTTGATAATGGGTTTAGTGAATGTAATCTTTGATTACGGACTCATATTTGGAAACCTGGGAATGCCGGAATTAGGTATTGGAGGTGCTGCAGTTGCGTCTGTGATTGCAGAGTTTGCATCTACATTGTTTTTCTTGTTTTATTTAAAGAAGAAAGTAGACCTCAATAAATACGGATTCACTAAAATTAGATTTCAGTTTGATGTAATCAAAAAAACACTTAACATTTCAATCTTTATGATGATACAGTATCTTTTCTCTGTATCTACTTGGTTGCTATTCTTTCTTTTTATTGAAAATTACATGGGTGAGAGGTCGCTGGCTGTCACAAATGTTGTAAGAAGTCTTTATACCGTTGCAACAATACCTTCGCATGCAATAGGTTCGGCTACTAGCACATTAGTGAGTAATACTATTGGAGCAGGCAGACAGGGTGAGGTGTTGCAGCTCATAAAACGTTTAGCCATAATAAGTCTTGGCGTTATGGTGGTGATGATACTAATTATTGGTGCTTTACCAAAACTGGTGGTTCATGTCTATACCGATGATCCATTACTAATAAATGAGATTATTGCTCCACTTTATGTAATGTTATCCTCATTGCCTCTTTATAGTATTGGTACAGTTCTATTTAGCTCTATCTCAGGCACAGGAAATACTCGGTCGGCACTGAAGATAGAGATAATCTCATTACTATTCTACGTCACGTACATGTGGTTTATAATTGTATACCTACGCTCGTCAGTGGCACTTGCCTGGACAACTGAGCATGTCTATTGGTTTTTACTTACAATTATTCCGTTTTTATACCTCAGAAAGGGAAAATGGAAAGAGAAAAAGATTTAGTTTTTTTCTTATCTTTAGGCTTTATATTTCGTTAAAATAAGTAGCATATGAAATCAGCTGAAGAGAAAATAGAGTTATTACGTAAACAATTACATCAGCATAATTACAATTATTATGTATTGTCGCAACCTGTAATTTCTGACTATGAGTTTGATAAGTTGATGCATGATCTGCTTGTACTCGAAGAGCAATACCCCGATCTACACGATCCTAATTCACCTACTGTGAGAGTGGGTAGTGATATATCTAATGACTTTGATCAAATAAGCCATCGATATCCAATGCTTTCTTTACAAAACACATATTCTGAAGCTGAGGTAGCTGATTTTTATAATAGAGTGAAAAAGGGGTTAAAAGAAGATTTTGAAATTATATGTGAACTTAAATATGATGGTACGTCAATATCTCTTATTTATGAAGAAGGGAAATTAAAAAGGGCTGTTACTCGTGGTGATGGACGAAGAGGGGATGATGTAACTCAGAATGTGCGAACTATAAGGAATGTACCTCTATTATTAAAGGGAGAAAACATTCCCGAATATCTAGAGTTGAGAGGTGAGATCCTTTTACCTTGGAGCTCGTTTGATGCAATCAATAAAGAAAGAGAAGAGCAGGAGGAGCCTCTTTTTGCTAATCCCAGAAATGCTGCTTCATGTACTTTAAAATTGCTTAATTCAAGAGTTGTAGCTTCAAGACGTCTTGAGTCGTATATATATAA
>JAAZCL010000194.1 GCA_012513315.1 Bacteroidales bacterium
CTGTAAAGCCCTTGCCCTATGCGGCATTGAAGCGGATGAGGTAGATGAGGCCAGCGAGGCCTTAAGGGATGCCATTAGAAAAAAAGAGTTTGCCTTTATCCTAAGTACTCCGGCAAAAGGTCTTCCCAATGAAAGAACCGGTTATCTTTTACGGCGCTTGGCAGCCGAACACCGTGTACCCTGTTTTACTTCCATGGATACTGCCAAAGCGGTGATCAGAGCCCTTCATGAATTAAAAAAGTCTCCCGGGGCAGAAAACATGACTTTACAGGAGTATTTGGGAAAAGCCAAAGCTTTTGCTTCCGTCAATTGTCAGGCTTAATTTTAAACTTAAATTATTAGTCAATGATTCCAGCCACTTTTAAAGGGACCGTTACAGCGGTCTCCTTGCTTTATATACAATATACATTAAAGGAAAATGATGCATTGTTCGGCCTTTTACTGTATTATAATATAAGATTTTATGAAGCAGATAAAACGAGCCATATAACAATGGTTGGCAAACCTTTAATTTAGAAAAGTCATTTGCATTTAATTATTACAACGGGGTCGAAAGGATTGGAAAACATGAAATTCTCCCAAAGAATATTAGGAATTAAGCCGTCTGCAACTTTAGCGGTTGATGCCAAGGCAAAAGAACTCAGCGCTCAGGGCAAAAATGTCATATCTTTTGGAGCGGGAGAACCGGATTTTAATTCCCCGGCTGCTGCTTTTGAGTATGCTAAGATAGCTATGGATAAAGGTTACACACATTACACTGCATCCTCAGGTATGCAAGAATTGCGCCAGCAAATCTGCCAATATTATAAACAGCGGTTTGGTGTGGAATATAAACCAAATCAGGTTGTGGTTTCTAACGGGGCTAAGCCTTGTATATATGAGGCCCTGGCGGCAATTGTAGACCCTGGAGATGAAGTAATTTTGATGGCTCCTACTTGGGTTAGTTACATTGAACAGATTCAGCTTTTGGATGGGCAGGTGAAAGTTGTAGATACCCAAGATACCGATTACGTTCCGGTACTGGATCGAATTGCGCAAGCTATCAACTCCAAGACGACAGCAATTCTTCTTAATTCACCGTCCAATCCAACCGGCGTCGTGCTGGAAGAAGATCTAATCAAGGGCATAGCCGAGCTGGTAATCAAAAATGACTTATGGTTAATATGGGATGAAATATATGAAAGGCTAATTTATGGTCAAGCCAGACATATTAATCCGGTCCAGCTGATACCGGAACTTGCTTCCCGAACTATTATCATAAATGGTGTTAGTAAAGCCTATGCCATGACAGGCTGGCGTATAGGATATTCTATTGCACCACCGGAATTGGCCGCTAAAATCGGTGCCTTCCAAAGTCATCTAACCTCCAATCCATGTTCCATAGCTCAGTGGGCGGCTTTAGGAGTAATGAGAGAAAGCGAGCAGGATGTCATCCGCATGAGGGATATTTTCAAAGACCGGCGGGACTTAATATGTGGTTTGTTAAGTGAGATGCCCTTTATCTCATTTCCCGAGCCCGACGGTGCATTTTATGTTTTCCCGAGTATTAAGGAATGTATAGGCAAAAGCTTCCAAGGACAAATAATAACTGACGACCAGGTCTTTTGCCGTCTACTTTTGGAATCGGAAGCAGTGGCCGTGGTTCCCGGAAGTGCTTTTCTGGCTCCCGGTCATGTTCGACTCTCTTATGCTTGTTCTCCCGATTTGATAGAAGAAGGCATGAGAAGACTAAAAAGATTCCTGGAAAAATTAGAAACGTCGAATTAACATAAACCGATAAAAAATAGCATACGGACAGAAAGACTCCTCTTCCAGCAGTTCTTTGCACTATAGCTGAAAGAGGAGTATTTATTATAAAGGGGGGAAAAGAATTAATTTGATTTGGTTCTATAATAAATGTTGGGGTAAGCAGCAGGAAAAAAATAGAGCATAAGCGAAAACCTACCGAGTAAATAAACCCACAATCATTTACAGGAGGTTTTGCTTATGCTTAATTCTAATTATATCCAAACCTTGCTTGGAA
>JAAZCL010000020.1 GCA_012513315.1 Bacteroidales bacterium
CAATAGCAGCGTCCATATTTCCAGCTTCTATATCTGCGGAGGCTGAGTTAAGTATTGCGATATCACTATCGGGATAGTGACGGGTGGCGATATCGAATACTTCCTTAAATTGTGTACTACCTGCTGGGTAATCTTGTGCTACAAGGTACATTTCGTTGAGTCCCAACAAACGTGGGTTTGTTTTAATAATCTCGCGGGCTTCATCAACATCAAAGGGGCGTACGCTGTAGGCCACCACATATTCTGTACGGCGTAATGGCGGGTAATAATTGTTTAAAAGATTGCGATATGTTTCGCCTCCTGAGAGCTTCATAAGTTCAGCATCGCGGGCATCTAAATTAGAGATATTGTCTATTATATCTAGAACTGCCTGTTTATCGACTAATGAAGAAGCAGAAACTGCTTTGCGAAGTCCCTCCCAATCTTCACCGTGACCTGTGACTGTAAAGCGACTTCTATCTATATTAAATTTTGACACCAGATAATCGGCAAATGAATTGGCACGGTTTTGAGAGAGCGTGCGGTTGTATGGCGCAGATGCCTCTGGTGATGCGTAACCTGTAATTGCAAATTCTGTTATATCAAAATCGGGGTTATTCTTTATATCACTTACAACTTTATCAACACCCGAGAGCTCTGATGCATTACTCTTATAATTGCGAAGTAGTTCGTAGCGACCTACCTCAAAATTAAACATTGCAGTATGTCTATCGCTCAAAGTCTTAACTTCAACTTCGGGAACAATGTAAGTTAGTTTATATGTGGGAGAATAGTCATCTGGTATAACTCGAGGTACTAGAGCTAAGAAATCAACTCCTTTGTCGCAATTAGCACAACCTAATACCGATTCTCTTAATTCCAGAGATGCATCTTTCATCCAGCCTCTCAAAGGAAGATTGGTATTATATGCTACCTGTTGCGAAGTATTGTTTTTTCTTCTTACTATTTCATATGGCGCTGCATCGAAACCAGTAGGGTTGTTTAATCGAATATTACGTTGTATAATCTTAGAGCGCTTTTTACCTGCAATTACTACGGGAGCCAATTCCAGTTCTATTTCATCGGTGTTAGAAACCAACACAGGAGTTAGAACAATCATGTCATTTGAGCGTATTTTTAAACCGTCCAGAACGATGTCTAAAGTTAGTGACAGCTCATCGTTTTGCTGCTCAACATGGCTATTTTCTACGGATACTTCATCGAGATAACCTGTTTGAGACATAAGTAATGGGGCAGCGGCTAGAAATGCGATTGTGATAAGTATATTTTTTATTGTCATAATAGCTACTTATTAAAAAATGTAAATCAATGATACAGCGGCCTTTGTAACTCCAAAGTAGTTATAGGTGCCTTCGTCGAGCTTGGTTCCGCATTCGGCACAAGGAAACTCTTCGTAATGTATACGTGCAAAACCGCCACCGGCACTCAACTCGAAGTTCCAGCGTGGGCTCAGTATCCATTGATACCCGTAGCTCAATCCAGCTCCGTAGAGGTAACCTTGATATCTACTGTCTTTAAATACATCGAGGCGACCAATTGGAATATCTAAGCCACCAACGTTATATTGTGCTCCATGTGCATGAAGTCCCACAAAATGGCCGTTAAACGTTTCACAAAACCAATATCGAACCTCGGGTTGCACAAGTATGTGCTTAAGCTTTTTGTTATCACTCAAATCGAATGGGTTAAAACCTCCTATTATATCTAATGTGGTTTTTTTACCTAGCGAAAACTCAACTCCTATATTTGGAGTTGTTGTACCCCAATAGGCTAGATTGCTTTTTATTCCAATATTTTGTGAAAAGGAAAAACTGCAAACGGTAAGTAGTAAAATAACAGTGATTAAATATTTCTTCATTAAATCATATTTTTGACTATAAAAGACAATTAGTATACTTTTACAGACATTTTTGAAAGTAAGAGTTATTTTAAAAATAAAACTTGTTTACAAAACTCAAATTTCGCAAATGTTGTTTAACGGTTGCAAAACTACGACATCAAGAAAAGAAAATGTGTCTCAAATTATCGGGCAGGTGTATAATTCCGTTAATATAGGAAAATGAGAATGCTTAAATTGAACGAAAAGCAGTGATTTTGTGCACAAACCTACAACATATATGCAAATATGGCAGAGAACATAACAATATATTAGTTAAAGTAATTAACAATATATTTTATCAATTACCTGTTAGTTGCTTTTTAAATTCTGCTATAGATATTCCCTTAACAATAATAAAATTACGATACAGTGATGCGCGTGACTTATATCCGCACATTTCAGACAATATTACAATTGAGATATCATTATTTTTCTTAAGCTCATCGCAAGCATATTTAATCCTTTTCTCGTTTAGATATGAATTGAAGGTTGTATTCATGCTTATGCTAAAAGTTTGCGACAGATCTTGCCTTGCCACTTTAGTATGCTTTGAAAGTGAGTCTAGATTAAATTCACTATCTAAATATTTGTTTTTATTATTTTCAAAAAAACGCTCTATCTTTTCTCTGTTTTCGGATAGTATCTCTTTAGATAATAAAGACTTCTGATAGAGTCCATCTGCTTTTTCTATAATTAATTCAATTTCTTCTTCATCCTCATTAATTATATTCCTTATTTCAGCGTGATTTATGGGGTTTAAAAAATTAAGACGCTCTATTCTTTCATTTTCGAGTTTTTCCTTATATATGCCAAAAGTTCTAAGATATAAATATATTACAGACACCAATTTTATGAGCTTAACTATTATAAAATGTACTGAGAATAAATTGTCTTCTTTATTCATTATCGTATATAGTGCCAATATTATGAAAAAAGTCAAAAGAACAAGAAATAACAAGTATTTTTGCTCTTTAGATTTTGACAAAAGAGTGAAAAATATTCCTGCTATTGAAACATAAAGAATTACACTTTCAATAATTAGTTCAAGATACATCGTATTAAGTTTTGTATTGTGAGGGTGAACAACCCTTTAGATTTTTAAAGTTCCTATAAAAAGTAGACATGGATTTAAAGCCGCAAAGTTTATACAAATTATCGGGTATCGATGATGTATCATTATCTAGGATAGTTTTACATGCATAATCTATTCTCTTAATTGTCAATAATTTTGAGAATGTTGTATCATAATAATCATAGATGAGGTTTTGAAGTTTATTTTGAGACATTCCCAATAGGCTTGCAGCTTTTGATAAATCCATTGTTTTATCGACTAGATATTCTGGAGTGAAAATATTTTCTATGAGCTCTTTATCTAAACTAATGCTTGAAGATTTATTGAATTCATCATTAATGTTCTTATTGCTCACAACTCTCTCATTATTCGTATTATATAATAAAAATTGATTTCTTATTGATTTATGTTGGTATTGTGATTTAAAGAGTCGAAAGACTAAATCCAATATTAAAAACCCACCCAAAAACATAAATAGTGTTACAGTGAGGCCAGTTGAAACATCCTGGTTATCTGTTAAAAGCACTTTTTTGAATATTATTTCCATTGATAAATACATCATGAAAACTCCGGCTAATATTAAGAAAAAAGAGAAAAAAGAGAAAAGATGATCTTTATTTTTATATTCGATGATGAAAATGTATGAAGAGTATAAAATAAATGAAACACCTATACAACCAAATAAAATGGGGTAATAATAACTTTCTGTTTGAATTCTAATACTCTCATTTAAAATAAATATGAAATAAGCAATCCAGGAAATAATTACAGGAAAAAGATTAGCAAAAAGCGTAATTTTGCTAAGCTTATGATTGCAGAGAGATTTGTAATAGAAGAATAGGAGAGGTCCATACATTAAGCTAAATGGTACTGCAAGATCAATATATAGTAAATTTACGGGTGAAATAATCCATATAGGAATTAAAAGTGTATTATGTAATAGATAGGTTATTAAAAGCAATGTTAAGATTCTGTTATGAGACTGCTTATTTTCAATGTTGATATTTATGTGTATGGCAACCAGCATCATAACAAATATTGATATGCGTAAAGGTATAATCATGAAGTAAATCTTTTTGACTTATTGAGATATTCAGATGGTAATACATTAGTGAAAATTTTAAAGTATTTATTAAAAGTTGCTCTTGACCTAAACCCAGACTCGTATGATATTGCATTAAGAGTATATACATCTCCTTTTTCTTGCATTAAGTTTAAAGCATAACCAATTCTATATTCTGCAATAAAATAGTTTAAATCTAACTCTAAATAGTTATTGAAAAGGTAGTCTATATGCTCTATTGGTATTTGAGTTACTTGCGATATAACTATTCTGTTTAAATCGTTCCTTAAGTATAGCTGTTTGTTCTCAAAGTGGTTGTGTAAACGCGACATGTATTCTTCTATTTTTTTTTGTGATGGAGTATTGGATGTTATGTCTTTTGTGTTAGAATCTTTCATTTTACTCAAAAATATGATCTTTATCACTATACTTACAATTACAATTCCTCCTAATAACCATCGAGTATTTATTAGAATTGAAGGAGATGATGATTTAAGGCCTAGAAAATCATTATAAATTAGTATAGAAAGCAATCCAAAAAACAATAAGTAAAGTATGTTAATCTGCCTCAATAATAAGAAATTGTTTGCATAATAATAACCTGTGTTTTGTGATTCAGTAAAAAACGAACACTTTACAACTACTGTTATAAAATATATAGCAGAAATAAGACCTATCGACCTCCTCCACATCACAAACATTTGATGTTCTAAAAAGAACAATATAAACATAGATATAATTAAAAATATTATAGCTATAACCATGTACTTTAAGATTCGTTGAAGTGAAACTGTGTTTTCAACAACTTTTAAATTAAGTGCATAAATAAAAATTGGTATAAATGGTATTACTAATATTAGAATTTTGAAAGGGCTCAATATCAAGAGAAAAAACTCTGCAACCAAAAGAAACGCAAGTATTTGCTTAAGGCTTATTGTTCTATTAAATATTTGCATTTACAGATCTAATGTAATTGTATAAAACTAATATTATATTATTAATTTAAGACATACTAAAAAGCATATTTAGATATGCCTTACTATTCATTACAAAGTACGGAGTTTTATATATAAAAGTGTCATTAATGCATACTACAAAAGTACAACATCAAGCTAATTGGCTTATAGCCGAGTAAAAACATTAAATCTGATTTTTAGAAAAAGAGTGAAGATATATTTCTAAGCTTGAACCAGCTGGTAGGTTTAATTTTTTTCTTAACCTGCTTTTTTTTGTTTGAACAGAACGATGTTCAACGAAAGTATATGCAGCAATATCTTTTGTAGAGAAGTTCAAAAATATTAAAGCACAAAGAATAAGCTCAGAGTTGGTTAAATTAGGATGTTTTTCTAAAATCTTTTCTGTCTCCTTAGAATAAATTTCACTAAATCTTTTTAGAAAAGCAGGATTGCTAGATTTTGCCAGTTCAATCACTTCATTAAAAGATTCGTTTATTTTCTTCTCTAAGACTCTTGCTTCTATCTTTTTCTGCTCAACTTCTTTTATCGATTCATTTAGCTCATTTTTCAAATTCTCTTTTTTCTTTAGCATACTTTTATGAACTTTCCTTGAAATAATGAGCGTAAGCAAAATAAATGCAAGTATTGAGGCAACGAGTATGATTATGATTTTCTCGCTTTGTTCCTTTTGAATATTTTGATTTCTCTTCTCCTCATTTAAAAATACCTCTAGTGCTTTTCCAACACTTTTTTCTCTTTGCTCTGATAATTCATTCTCTATTAAACTTTGCTCCTCACGGTATATTCTTGCTGAATCTGTTAACCCTACTTTATCATATAGCTCAGATAAACTTTGATATACGAGACTATATTCACCTTTAATTTTAGTTATCTCCAGATTTTCTAATGCTTTATTATAATAAATCAATGCTGAATCATTATTATCTCTACTCATTTCCATATTTCCCATAAACGTATATGCTTGTGAGAGATATGGGTACTGGTATTTTTCGGCAATCTGCAATGTTTTAGCAAAATAGTCTTCCGCCAGCTCAAACTCGTTCTTCTCTGCATGCCATTTGCCAAATGATGAGTACATATTTACCATACTACGATAAGCAAGACTTTCATCTATAGACTCTAAGAGATCCTTATTTTTATTCAAAAAATAAAATACTGAATCTGGCATATCAAGCCTACCATACACAACACTCAAATTCTCGTATGACATGCTTAAGCCATAGTCTCTCTGACTTTTTGATTCAATTTGATTTGCAATTGATATACATTTTTGAAATTCGCGTATCGATTGCTTTTCAAGTTTTAAATATGTAAATATCTGTCCTCTAATCCTGCTAATTTCAAATTGAGTGTATATATTATTGGCAAAATAGGGCTCTTTTTCAGTGAAGGAAAGATATTCAAGTGACTTCTCATAACTTCCGAGATAAAAAAGTGTTTGAGCTAAGTTAAGATATGCTGCTGCTTTGCCCTCTGAGTAATTTATATTAATACTTTTGTCAAGAGCTAGGTATGCAACTTCTATAGCAGATTCTATCTCAACATTGAATTTATAAATCTTACTTAATTCAAGCAAGCTATCAATTTCACTAATTGTTTTATCATCGTTTGACAATAAAATCTGGGGCACTAAAAATAGTGTTAGTATAAGCAGGAATAGATGTTTAACCATCAATAAATAATGACAAAGTGTGTTATATAGACATCAAAGTTACGAATTAAGGATAAAACCTCAAAACAATTTACAATCATATACAATTAAGAGTCATTCACTTCATAAATTAGTAGCACGGCAGGGAATCGAACCCTGATCTAAAGTTTAGGAAACTTCTATTCTATCCATTGAACTACCGCGCCAGATTTGACTGCAAAAGTAGCATTTTTTATCATTATATTCAAAGTATTTGTATTTAGGAGATAACAAAAAAACAATTTTATAGATCAACTGTTTAGTATGTGTATGGTCTGGATTACAATAGAGACCATTATAAACTATAATTATATTCAAACACGATAAGAACAAATATGAATAATATAGCCATACTATACGGTACATCAGGTGGGAGCGTAGAAACTGTTGCAAAACAGCTGCAAGATCTTTTTGCAGGTAGTGCCGATTTATTTAATGTACTTGATGTATCACTTAATGAAATTAAAGATTATAAATATCTGATTGTAGGTACTTCTACTACAGGGATTGGTGATTTACAAGACGATTGGGAAGGGTTTTTACCTTCGTTTGCAAGAATTGATTTTACAGGTAAGAAAGTTGCTATTTTTGCTTTGGGCGACAGTGCATCATACTCAACCAGTTTTGCCGAATCAATGAAAGTGGTTTATGATGAGATTCATGATAAAGTAGAAGTTGTAGGTCAAGTTACGGATGAAGGATACACTTACGACGATTCAACTGCTGTTGAAGATGGCATGTGGCTGGGATTACCTCTAGATGAGGATAATGAGTATGACCTTACAGAAGAGCGCCTGGAAAGATGGGTGGAGATTTTGAAAAAAGAATTTATATAATGTTAAAAAAGCAATACAGATTTGCATTGCTCTGAACAGCAACCAATAAACTCTTCTGCACATTTCTCGCATTGTATCACAAGATCGTGACACTCCTGATTTGCACAGTTTGTGTGTCTATCACTAGGCTCTCCGCATTGATGGCATTTGGCAATAACTTCGTCAGTTACACGTTCTCCTAAGCGCTCATCAAACACAAAATTCTTTCCAATAAACTTAACTGGCAACTCCTTCTGCCTTGCTTGTCTAACATACTCTATTATTCCACCTTGAATGTGATAAACATTATTAAAGCCGTTGTGAAGCATATAAGCGCTTGCTTTTTCACATCTTATACCTCCAGTGCAGTACATTACAATGTTTTTATCTTTATAATCCTTAAGCATCTCAACAGCCATAGGTAATTGCTCACGAAAAGTTTGGGCAGGCACTTCAATTGCATTTTTGAAATGACCTACCTCATACTCATAACTATTACGCATATCTACCACGATAGTGTTTGCTTGTTCACTTAGTTTATTGTAATCCTTGGCTGATAAATATTTTCCCGTATTGGATGGATTAAATGATAGATCATCAATTCCATCTGCTACAATCTTATTACGCACTCTCATACGTAACACCCAGAAGGATTTACCATCATTATCTAACGCTTCATTCAGACGTATTCCGTTTAACGCAGGGTGAGCATTATAGAGAATTTCTCTGAATGCATCTTTCTTATTTTGAGGTACAGAAATTTGGCCATTTATACCCTCTGAGGCTATATAAACTCTACCAAATACATCTATTTCTACAAACTTCAGATAAAGTTCATTCCTAAACATCAATGGCTCATCTATTTGAAAATATTTATAAAAAGAGATTGTTGCTCTAGGCTCAGTCTCTTCATGCATTCGTTTTTTAAGTTCTTTATTTGAAATTTGGTTATGTAAAACTTGCATAACTGCTGATTGACTTTTATTCTAAATTAAACATTAATGAGCATTTAACCCAATGTGCAAAAATAGCTAAGAATTGTAATTAATCTGTTGTTTTAATAGTTTTTGTATTAAGTAAAAGATTAATTCTATGAGAGATAAGATTTGTCAATAAAAATGTAGTGATTAATAAGATATGTGTTTGCGGAGAAAATGAATAATAATTAAGTTAAAGAAGAACACTTACGTAAATGAAGAAAAGGGGAGAACAGCGATGTACCCCCCCTTGTTAATTATTAAATTATGAGCAATAAGCTAGTCTAACTCCTTAATCTTCACATTTTGAAACCATACTTCATCGCCATGATCCTGCAATAAAAGTAATCCTTCCTCTGCATTACCAAAGTTTGGCCAATCTTTATATTTACTTGTATCAACAAGTGTTTCCCACTCTTCTGTATTACGCTCATACTCCAGTAGTTTTACTCCGTTTAGCCAGTGTTCAACGTGATTACCATCTACCACCACCATAGCTGTGTTGAAAAAACCATTACGGAATGGTTTATCTTTTGGAGCCGGAATCAGATCATAAAGCGACCCAACTGTTCTGTTTCCATCAACACCACCCTTTGCATCAGGGTGATTCCTGTCGTCTAGGATTTGAAACTCACATCCTATTGCAGACCCTTCACCTTTATTTAAATTTGTATCTACAAAATACTTTATACCACTGTTGGCACCTTCAGTTATTTTAAAATCAACTTTCAATTTAAAATTCTTATATGGGCGGATAGTTACAATATCACCACCATTTGTTGATTCACCCCCATCAGCTTTGTGAACAATAAGAACACCATCGTTAATAGACCAACCTTGTTCAGGAAATCCATCCAGCTTAGCGCCACGCCAACCATTTGTTGTTTCGCCATCCCATAAAAGTTCCCAGCCTTCTGCTCTTTCTTGCTCTGAGATTGTATTTGCTATTTGATTAAGCTGTTTAACGTTATTATTACTAGGAGTACTGTACTTATCTAACTCTTCAGTTAGAATTCTAATATTACGCCATGAAACGGTCTTACCAGCTAAATCTTCATTACCAATTGAATGAACCTGAAGTGCTATGAATCCAGAGGCAGTTGTGTTGTCCAGCAAGTTGGCACACTCTACTCCATTAACCCATGTACGTATCGAATTTCCAATAGCTTCAATTCTTGCACTGTTCCACTCCTCATTCTTAAAAGCTTTTTGTCCATCAGGATTATAGTTAAGCGGATATAACCAACCTCTTCGTGCTTCATCATAAATACCACCAGTCCAAGCACGTTCTGCCGGGTCTATTTCAAATTGATAACCGTGAACACGTCCATCGTTGTACTCAGGTAAACTAAGGCTTCTGAACTGAACACCCGAGTTTAGTCCGTTATCCACTTTAAAATCAAACTCCAGGATAAAATCTCCATAGCTTTCTGTTGTAGCTAAGAATGTATTTGGCGTATTCATCTCCGAAATACCAATAATTGTGTTATCCTCAACTCTGTATTCGGCTGTACCATTCAATTTTTCCCATCCATCCAGATTTTCACCATTAAATAGTGACTTCCAGTTTGGTCCTTGCTGTGTACATGAAGCAAGGATCATTGTAATTGCTGTTAAAAGTAAAAACTTGTATCTCATAATTATTTTGTTTCAATTATATCTTATAAAAATCTTCCCATCCTTTTCTAGGTGGTTCTCCTACAAGAAACGCATCAGCGAAAGCATCATTAGTTACGCGCTTAGTATCCCTATCAAAAATAATTTTCCTGTTTAATCTTTGAGCTGCAACGCCGAGAGAGAAAACCTGACTCAATGGACCTGATATCTCAAATGGAGATCGAGTTTTCTCTAAGCCTTGGCATGAAAGGAGGAAGTTAGCATAATGATTTGAAGTGCTTCTTGGTACTTCAGGCAACTTGCTTTCCCATTCTTTAGCCTTCTCATCTGGTATGATACTAAGTGTGCTTCCGTGCGAACCACCTTTGAAAGTGAGATCTTTGCTATATATTTCTTTACCAGGATTGAGCTTTGCGGGCTGTATTTGACCTCCAGCAACTGTTGGAATATTAGGATCGAGTTCAGAAACTCCATAACCTTCTGGCACTGACGGTATGTTGTCAACCCCATCGTACCATGTAATCACTACCGGTGGCATATCACCACGAGCAGGGAATTTAAACTCAATTGTGCTTGACATTGGAAAAAAGAAATCGTTATGACCCGATAGCTTTAAAGGGGTAACCTCAGAAGGTAATCCCAAGTCTAGAAACCTATGTGCCGTATCTATGATATGAGCGCCCCAGTCGCCCAGTGCCCCCATTCCAAAATCATACCAGCAACGCCACTGCCCATAATGGAAGTCTTTATTGTAATTATGATAATCACTTGCCATTAACCAAAGATCCCAATCAAGTGTTTCGGGTATTGGTTCAGCGGCGGGAAACTTTTTGATGTTCGGATCCCATCCATGCCAACGTCGTGGATTGTTCATATGTGCCGTAATAGCAGTTACGTCTTTGATTATTCCTGCTTCTTTCCAAGCCTTAAACTGATAATAATTTGCTTCTGAGTGTCCTTGGTTTCCCATTTGAGTTACCACATTGGGATATTTTTTTGATGCCTTAATAAGCAATTCTGACTCATGAAATGTTTTCGTTAATGGCTTTTCTACAAAAACATGCTTGCCTTCTTTTATCGACATCATCACAGACGGAAAGTGAGCAAAGTCTGGAGTACAAACTACAACCGCTTCAAATTCATTGCCCGCATTATCAAACATCTGTCTAAAGTCCTTGAACCTTTTTGCTTTAGGATACATTCCCAGCGCCTCTTTTGTATGATCAGCGCCAAGATCAACATCACACAATGCAACTACATTAGCCAAATCTGTTTTCGCAAATTCCTTAATAACCTCCAGTCCTCTGTTGCCTATACCAATATAAGCAAGATTCACTTTTTTATTAGCACCTACTACTCTATTGTAACTTGCTGCACTCATTTTAGTTGAGATGCCTCCCATAGCAAGTCCTGCCGATGCAAGAGCTGCATTTTTCAAAAATTCTCTTCTAGTTGTCATTATTATAGTTATTTGATATTTAAATTTAAGTACTATTTTAATCTATTCAAATCTATCTTTATAGGCCCAAAGACCAAGCGCTGGACTTGAAATATAATAGATTTCTTCTCCATCTGGGAGAATATTAAAACCCTCTTTCATTGCATTTACATCATATTTTTTTAGCGCTTCATCCAAATCGCCCCACTTAAAACCAACACTCTCAATTTCTTCTTTTGATAGGTTCTCCGACTCTTTTCCCGGGCAATAGGTTACTGAAAAACGTCCTTCTGAAGATCCATGAATAAGATGTGCTGCAGCCCCAAGATTATTTCTTAATTCAGCGTCATTATCAACAGCCTCAAGAGTATAAGGAGTTCCAAAATAACCATACCTCCTTATAAGTCGGTCTATTTCCTTATCCTCACCAAACTCCTTTAGTGCTGGTGCCAATACTATTAACTCACCGTCATCAGCAATAGCCATTCTAGTTCGATATATAGATTTATTTCCTAACCAAGTACTTTTAAACTCGGTAGGATCGAGCCACACAACCACTTTTTTAAGAGGCTTCTCAACCATTACAAAATTAACCTCTAAAGACAACTTAGCTGCCAAGTCAAATACCTCAATATCATCACCAATATACAGACCATATATCTGCTGCTCTCCTTTTTTGTTTACACCTACAACAGTAAGCACATAAATTATTGGCAGATCTTTTAAATATTTATCAGATGCATAATTAAAAACCTTCCTAACAGGAGTGTCAGCACGCCCCATCATTCGCTCCATACCATATACAGCGCCTATATAATGACTCTTGTTTATTCCTTCACTACCACCTGTGCCAACTAGAATATTTTTGTTGTAATTTGCCATCCCTACAACCTCGTGAGGCACAACCTGACCAATAGAAAGTATCAAATCGTAGTCTTCTTCAACAAGCATTTTATTGACTTGCGCCGGCCAAGTAAAATCTACTTTACCCTCAGAAATCTCACGAACATATTCAGCTGGTACCTCTCCAAGTGTTATTACATCATTTCTCCAATCATGTTCACGAAACAAATCTCGGGGAGTTTGTCCAAACATATGGCTTATCTGTGCATCCGTCATTGGAGTATGGGTGCCAAGTGCAGGTAAAATATCTGTGAGTTTATCACCATAATACTCCCATGCTATTTCTGTTAACTCACCTGCTTTGCTTGGAAGGCGTGTATAATCAGGTGGAACGGCAATAACTCTATGCCGTTCACCCAATTTATCCATAGCTTCATTTAATCCTCTCTTAAGATCATCGCGAGACAAGCTGGTTTGTGGAGATCCTATCTGGTAATATATCATTACTCAATATTATTTAAACGTCGTAAGTTGATGAAGCTGTGCTTCCTCCTCGGCCTGTCCAGTCTGTATGGAAAAATTCTCCACGAGGACTATCAAGCCTTTCATATTGATGTGCACCAAAGTAATCTCTCTGAGCCTGCAGCAAGTTGGCGGGAAGACGTTCGCTCCTGAATCCATCGTAATAAGCAAGTGCAGAAGATAACGCAGGCACCGGAATACCATTCATTAAAGCAGTTGCACATACTCTGCGCCAGCTTTCTTCGGCCGATTGAACCGCATTGGTGAAGAACGGATCAAGCAGCAAGTTCTCTAGTTGAGCATTATTATCAAATGCTTTCTTTATATCTTCAAGGAAACGCGAACGAATTATACATCCACCGCGCCACATCAGAGCAATACCTCCATAGTTCAAATTCCACTTATACTCTTTTGCAGCCTCCATCATAAGGTCGTAACCCTGAGCATAAGAAATAATCTTTGCTCCATAGATAGCATTCTCCAGATCCTTAACAAACTGCTCCTTATCACCTTTAAAATCGGGATTCTTACCAACAAGGGTCTTTGAAGCTTTCACCCTAAGATCTTTCTGAGCCGACAGACATCTTGAAAATACAGATTCACCAATAAGAGTTAATGGTATACCAAGATCCAAAGCAGTTACTGCTGTCCATTTACCAGTGCCCTTCTGCCCGGCAGTATCTAGTATTTTTTCTACTAAAGGCGAACCATCTTCATCTTCATAAGCAAGAATGTCTCTAGTAATCTCTATAAGATATGAATCCAACACACCTTCGTTCCACTTTTTAAAAATATGATGTTGCTCAAAAGCATCCATCCCCAAAAGATCTTTCATTAAATGATATGCCTCGTTTATAATTTGCATATCACCATACTCGATGCCATTATGAACCATCTTAACGAAATGCCCCGCACCATTTTCTCCTACCCAGTCACAGCAGGCAACTCCATCATCAACTTTTGCAGCGATAGCTTGAAAGATTTCTTTTATATGAGGCCAAGCTTCGGGAGAACCACCCGGCATTAATGACGGACCAATTAATGCACCCTCTTCACCACCTGATACACCCGACCCTACATATAGTAACCCTTTACTCTCTATATATTCGGTTCTGCGAACTGTATCTGGGAAATGGCTATTACCTCCATCAATTATTATATCTCCTTTTTCAAGCAAAGGTAAAAGTCTTTCAATAAAATCGTCAACAGGCTTACCTGCTTTCACAAGCAACATTACTTTACGAGGTTTTTCTATAGAAGCAACAAACTCTTCTAGCGTTTGAGCACCTATAAAATTTTTATCCTTGCCTCTACCCGCTATAAAGTCGTTAACTTTCTCTACAGTTCTATTAAATACAGCCACTGTATAACCTTTGCTCTCCATATTTAGCACAAGGTTCTCGCCCATCACGGCCAAGCCAATTAATCCAATATCTGCTTTTTGTTTCATATATGTTTTATATTTTTATCTTTTAACTCTTGCATTACCTTCCCAAATG
>JAAZCL010000195.1 GCA_012513315.1 Bacteroidales bacterium
CCTTCACCAATCGTATCCTCATTCCCTAAGCTGTCCTTATGAGTCATAAATCCACGATACACATAACTGATTGTCTCGATACCTCTGTGTGGATGCATGGGAAATCCAGCTGTGTAATCATCCGGATTTGTGCTGTCAAAGGAATCGAGCATTAAAATCGGATCATATTCCTGTACAGTTCCGTTTCCCAGCACTCTAACCAAACTCACGCCTGCGCCATCTTGCGTTCTAAAGCCTGTTACCTGTTGCTTGATTTTTCTTTCCATATACTCAGCCTCTTTCTTAAAGAATTTTATTTTTTTAAAGCTTTTCCGCTTGAAATGTTTGTCTTATTCCCAAAGGTAAGCCGTCATCGTCAATGATCCCAGTTCACAGGATTTATTATAAACACTGATTTTGTCATCTTTATCCGACGCTCCGAGCACATACAGAAGAGGATAGAAATGTTCCGGAGTCGGCACTGCCAGCTTTGCAATATTACCAAGCTTATTGAACTGCAGAATGGTTTCATGATTCTTATTTAGAATGTTTTCATAAATATATTCATCAAATTCATATGCCCAATCAAAACCCTCGCCGGCTTTGTTCCAGTCAACTAGTCTTAAGTTGTGGACAATATTTCCGGTACCAAATGTAAGGACTCTCTGTTCCCTTAAGGCTCTTAACTCCTTACCAATTTTATAATGTGCTTCCGGTGAAGCATCAGCATCTATACTGATTTGAAACACAGGAATATCTCTATCCGGATACAAATGAACCAATACTGACCATGTCCCATGGTCAATTCCCCAGGAGTTATCATATTCCGTTTCTCTTGAAATCAACTCCTTAGAAATTTTAGCAATGCCAGGTGAACCCATCGTGTTGTATTTAACTTCATATAATTCCTTAGGAAAGCCATACATGTCGTATATGGTTTTTGGACTTTTCTCGTTCATAATTTTAGTTCCTCTAGTATACCAATGAGCTGAAACTGACAATATCGCTTCGGGTTTTGGTATCCTTTCAGCAATGCTTCGCCAGGTTTTTGTATAATTATTATCTTCAATGGCATTCATTGGTGACCCATGTCCTACAAATAAAACAGGCATTCTGATATTCATTTTCATATCCTCCATGCTATTTATTCACATACGAATTTACCGTCCACCAATCGGCAGAATGCTCCTTCAGATGTTGGCTGTTCTTTTTCTTTTGTAATTCCCTCTATGACTTGAATAATTTTAGAGAGGGGCTGTGCGCCACTAATCTGCTGGTTCCCATTAATGACGAGTGCCGGAACCCCTTGGATGTTATATTTTTTTACAAGAAGAAAGTCCCTCTCTACTGCATCCTTTGTCTCTTGGTTATTATAGTACTGCTCCCATGCCGCAAAGTCGATTCCGCTTTTCCGGACACAGTCAGTGATGATCTCTTTTTCTTCAATATTACGATTTTCTACAAATAAGGCATTTTGCAGAGCGTCAAAAAGATCCCAATACCCAGCGTCTCCTGCAACGAAGTATGCTGCCTTACATGCAACAAGACCTTTCATAGAAGACGGAAATTGAAAGTCTTTCTGGCGCATTCCCGAGATGTTGAATCGGTGCATATCATCGTTATGATTCGCATGCTCCCAATGGCTCATTATCTCATCTTTCGCAGCAGTTCTCGAACCAAACATCAAATCAAAATCACCAGCCGATTTGACCAATGCATAGGAGCGATGCACGATTTGCACTTCCGGCATTAGTTTTTGGATCTGACGCATCCGATAGGACATCGGAAAACAAAAACTGCATATTACGTCATGAAAAAACTCAATGGTAACTTTATTCATTTGATTCCACCTCACTTAACTAAAATAATAAATTACGAAATCCAATCAGAAATTCTAATTTTCTTTCCGATATATAAACTGAATACACAACCTCGTCAAATTCAAAAAACATCCAACCCGACCACACAACCTCAAAAACTTCCAAAAAAACATCTAACCTGACCACTCGCAACCCCTGACATCTAACCCGACCACTCGCGGGGCAATGACATCTAACCTGACCACTTGACTATCAAATACTGCCATTATGGACTTGTTTCCACGAAGCGATTTTTTCATGTTTTTCGCCTGGTGGGTTTCACACCCATGTGTGCTAAAAGCATTGATATATAAGAG
>JAAZCL010000196.1 GCA_012513315.1 Bacteroidales bacterium
AGCAAACATACCAGGCAGCATGGGATCAATCATTTCACAAGCTTTTTTACTTACATACAGATATCCAGTACCGTGCATCCCCAACAACCACTTAAATCCGCATCCCGCCATTATATCTATGCAATCGTGCTCTACGTTTATAGGAGCCATGCCTGCTCCTTGTGCTGCATCTACCATAAACAATGCTCCTTTTCGATGTGCCATCTCCCCTATTACAGAAAGATTGGGTCTGAATCCACTATTGAACCTCACTGCTGCAATTGAAACTATGCGTGTATTGTGGTCTATGAGTTTATCAATTGCTTCTACAGAGATACTATTATCGTGGTTCAGTTTAACGAACCTCACCTCAACACCTCTCTTTTGTAGTTGTAGCCAAGGGAAGGTATTATTCCAATGTTCTAATTCTGGAACTACTACGTTATCGCCTTCTTTAAAATTGAGTCCTTGAGCTACTATACCAATACCTACCCCAGTACTTGTTACTAAAGCATACTCTTCTGGTGAGCCTCCTAAAAGTTTTGATAGTAAAGTACGTGTATCGTTTCGGTTAAATGCTCTCTTACCAACAGGATTTAACTCGGTTTTTAAATGATGCTGAAGTCTATCATTCACTAATGTGTTTAGTGGAGATTGTGAGGCACTGTTAAGGTAAACAGCCTCTTTTGTTACTGGAAACAGTGATCTTATTTGTTCTATATTCATAGGTGTAAGGTTTAAACAAAAGTAGCATTTAAATCTGTTTTACTACACCTTACTGATGGAAAGATGTGGAAATAAAATTGATTTAAACTGCTTCAAAATACAAACATTGTTTTTTAACCGCAAAAATCGCAAAGAAGAGGCAAAGGACGCAGGGCTGAAGTAATCGGAGCTCTTTCAATAAACACAGTAACAACAAAGATAGTTATTTTTAAATAATAGAATAATTGATAAACACAGTGATAACAGGTCGCTTCTACGAAGCTAAAGATAGTATTCTATATCATCTACTACAGACAGTTAGGATTCTACGAAGCTAAAGCAGGTACACCTGATAGATTATAAATGATTTAATCTTTAAAAACTAAGCTGCCAGAACCAAGAATAAAAGACTATTAAAACATACTACAAAGTTTAGGGCATCGTAGATGCACAACTGTCTGTAGTTTCAGATTAACACGATATTATAAGCATCGTAGATGCGGCCTGTAAAATGATAAAACAAAGCGGTGATAAGGATAAAAACAATAGTAAAAGTATGTGTTTACTGTTTTATTCTATTTAAATTGTCTACATACATTACCAATTTCACACTGTTACACTACAAAGCGGAAGGCGTATGTGATACACCGGTACAACCATCAATATCAATAAGCAGTAATATATTAAAGCCGTTGCATGCAACGGCTCTACAAATGGTAGTGTATCGATTTAACATTCCCACACTACAAAACTGATGGCGTATATGATACACCAGCTAAAGTAATAATAGCGGAAAGTAGTAATATTTTTAGTCTTATAGTAAACCACTCAAAGTCAAAATATACTTATCTATATAAATCTGTTTTTCCTTAAACTTATATTGTTGAATATATCTAGGGTGTTCAAGAACTTTTATGTCTCCAAACAACTTAACATCTTTGTTTAGTTTATGAATAAACTGTGCGTTTTTTACTCCCAAAACAAACACCTCCGATGTGTTTAGCCCCATATCTATATGTTCTTTCAAAGTCATAATCATATAATCTTTCAGACTTTCAAATAGTACAGCATTGTCGTAATAATTGGCATTTAGCCACTGGTCACCTTTTGCTTTACGAACCATGGCTAAGGGGAAAGGAGAATTGATGTAAAACTCCTCGTAAAAAGCGCTAACACCACCAAACTGAGTAATCATTTCATACATAAATACAGACGAAACTTCGTGGGTATAAGCCGAGTGCATTTTAATGCCACATTCGCTTTCCAAGCGTTTAGTATCTGTGAATGGAATTCCTGTTACTCCTGCACCGTGTCGACTAGGATTGATACCTACAATAAATTTCCGATTGTTTGAATCTTGGTAATACTTATGATAAAATTGTTGCATTACCTCCATTGTTTCAGGATTATCCATAAAGGGATTAATTACCTGAAAA
>JAAZCL010000021.1 GCA_012513315.1 Bacteroidales bacterium
TCTTCAATTCTGGCACCTAAGGTTTCGAATATTCTACTTACGTTGGCATTTTGTAAGGCAAAGCCAAATTGGATACCCATGAAACCGAAGCTCATGTTCCAAATCTCCCAAAAAGATAATTTCCTTTTCTTCATGCTGTTTAGATAGTATGTTTAAACAAATATAAGGGCTTTTATCAGATTATATTTTACTTAACAACCAGATAACCCAAATATTATTTATGCAATCGAGTGCATTTTGTTGATTCCTTGACTACTAACTCTGTTTTTATTAAACTGTTTACCATTCCTTCTCTTTCTTCTTTTCCCTCGATACGATTTATGAGAAGTCGAACTGCCTCTTTACCCATTTTGAAACCATGCTGATCGACGCTTGTCATTCTAGGGTATGTAACTTCAGTTAAGAAGCTATTAGTGAACCCACAAACAGAGATATCTCCGGGAACGTCGTATCCGAAAGATTTTGCAATTTGTATACAGATTGCCCCTACCTCATCATTGATACAGAAAAACGCATCTGGCACAACTTCTTCTTTTAACATTTGAGGAATAACTTCTTTAGCCATTTCAACCGTATCGCATATTTTCATAAGGTCTTTATCAACAGGAAGCTTGTGTTTTAACAACGCATCCTCATATCCCATACGTCGGTTGTTTGAGATTGGCATTTGCGGAGTTGATCCAAGAAAGGCAATGCGAGTGCAACCCGTCTCGATAAGATGCTCGACTGCATTAAAAGAGCCAACATAGTCATCTACAACTACTTTATCAGTATTTATGCCTGTACAAATACGATCGAAGAAAATAAGATGAACTTTATTATCCAATATTTCTTGAAAGTGATTAAACTTTTCAGTTGTTTTTGATTGCGAAACAAGTATCCCGCACACTCTTGCTTCAAGAAGGGTCTCTACACTTCTTACTTCTCTTTTATAATCTTCGTTGGAATGAGCAATTAGCAAGTTGTAACCCTCTTTTTCGGCCTCTTGCTGAATTCCATCAAGCACAGATGAGAAAAAGTAATGAACTATTTCGGGTACAATTACTCCAATGGTGTTATTTTTATTAGTTCGAAGCTGTAATGCAAGCAAATTTGGTTTATACTTATGTTCTTTTGCATAGTCCTGTACAAGCGTACGCGTTTCTTTGCTAATGGCCGGATGATTGCGCATAGCTCTAGATACGGTTGAAGGAGCTAAATTAAGTGCTTTTGCGATATCTTTTAAAGTAATTTGTCCCATTTTAAAAACTATACAATTTAAATTAAGATAAGTAGATATCAAAAATAGAGAAAATAACATAAGAAATCAATCAATAATTAAAAAAAGACGCCCTAAATTAATATCTTTGTTAAAACTAATCATTTCTATAACATTATGACTTCTTCAAAAATAACCTTGAATGTGCAGTCGGAAGTTGGCAAACTTGATGCTGTTCTCACCCACTACCCAGGTCCTGAGGTTGAAAATATGACTCCTCGTAATGCTCAAAGAGCGTTGTATAGTGATATTTTAAATTTATCTATAGCCCGCAAAGAGTATGATCAGCTATTAGGGGTATTAAATAAAAGCTCGAAGGTATACGAGGTTTCGGAACTGCTTACCGATGTATTAAAGAGAGAAAATTGCAAAGAAACATTGATTAGAAAAATCTGCGAAATGGAGCAGGTAACTGGGTATATCGATTACTTGATGGACCAGCCCGCCTCTGCTCTTTCAAAAATACTTATTGAGGGTTTGCCCATTCAAATTAATACATTAACAGATTTTCTTCGTGATGAGTATTATGCTTTACAGCCCCTTTACAACTTCTATTTCACTAGAGACCCATCGGTTATAATTGGTAATAATGCATTGATTTGCAAAATGGCAAATGGCGTAAGGGTGCGTGAATCGCTTATTTTGGATGCGATATTTAAGAGCAACCTGGCATTTAACACAGAGGTTATTAACAGTTACGATTTATCAAAAAACAGCAGTGAGGTTAAGATTGAAGGTGGGGATGTGCTTGTTATAAGAGAAGACATTTTGCTAATTGGCAATGGCTCAAGAACAAGTGCTCAAGGTATTGATATGTTGGTTAAGGAGTTTTGCAAAACAGGTTCAGGCAGCAAGCATGTTATCATACAACAATTACCAGAGTCTCCTGAATCGTTTATCCATCTTGATATGGTTTTTACTATGCTAGACACCAATACTGCAATGGTTTATAAACCACTAATATTAGAGAGTTCGCCTTATCAAACTGTTCATATGGAAATTGATAATGGCAAAGTAGTAAAAATAACGTCTGCAACCAATATACTTAGTGTAACCAGTAAGCTGGGAATTGAAATTGAGCCAATAGTATGTGGCGGCAAAGCTGATGAGTGGGATCAAGAAAGGGAACAGTGGCATAGCGGTGCTAACTTTTTAGCGATTGCTCCTGGTAAAGTTATATCTTATGCACGTAATATTCACACACTTGAAGAGCTTAATAAAAATGGTTATGAGATAGTAACTGCGAGTGATATTATTGGAGAAAAATGTCACTTGGATAGTTTGGGCAAATGTGTTATAACGATAGAAGGATCGGAGCTACCTCGCGGTGGAGGAGGGCCCCGATGCATGACTATGCCTCTTTTACGATCTTAATGAAGTAGGGTGATTATCCTACTTCAATAATAAGATATTTTGTCAAACTCCAGAAACGTTGAGTATCGGTGATTATGAAAGTAAGATTTCCATCATCACCTTTTACAAACTCATATGTTCCCTCGGGATGAGTTGACCACAACTTACCAGATTTATCTAAAAGTGGTATTTCAGTAGTCTCACGAATATCTATCTGTAGAAAATAGTCTTTGTTGAATGTATCCTGCAATACACGTGTTGATCTTAGAAATCCACCCGAAAGA
>JAAZCL010000197.1 GCA_012513315.1 Bacteroidales bacterium
ATTACACCCGCAACAATAGAATAATTATTTGTTTCTTCGAGTATATTATTTGGATAGCGACCCGAGAATTCAATACATCCCAGGTCATTAGTATTCATATAGCTAAAATCGGCGTAGATATTATTTCTTAGATCGAAGTATTCTTGTGGATCCATATAATCTTCAAGCCTGTCACGCACTAAATCCATAGATACATCTTTCCAAACTACGGGAGTATTATTGGCTCCAATTATTTTCATGAAACTCTGATCTTCATCACCCCATGGTTTTGGTATAACAAAAATTGTTTCCATATCTTCCTGTTCCGACATTCCTTTTGTTAATCCAAAACTTGCCGTTCCAAGTCCCCCAAGAATATGTGGTGGAAACTCCCACCCAAACATCAATGCTTTCATCCGTATATATTTAGATAGTTATCTATTTCTTAATATCAATATTCTCACTACTGTATGAGTTTATTATTTTCTTAGCTCTCAATAATTCTGCTACGCTCATTGCAAAAGAGTATCCTCCATGTGCAATAAATGGTGGGTTAGAATCATAAAACTCTGAAATAGATCCGATACAATCATTTTGTAATTCGTTTTCCATGTTCACCATTATACGCTCTGCTAATGATAACCCGCTGAGCTGAAATAGGTTCAAATAAGCTTCAATATATGCTCCAAATAACCAGGGAAATGCCATTCCGTTGAAATAGGCAAATTTCTTATCGTTTTCAGTACCACTATAGTGAGGACGGAATTTATCGCTTTTTGGAGTTAGCGAGCGTAAACCACAATTAGCAAGTAGTTCTTTTGTAACGAAATCTAAAACAGATTTCTTTTGCCTTTTTCCAAGTGGAGAATAGGGTAATGAAACTGCAAAAATCATATTTGGGCGTACATTCAGATCTTTATAATTACCATCAATATAGTCATACAGATAGCCTGCATCATTCATGAACTTATTTACAAATGACTTACATGCAGTTTCAGCATTATAACTCAAATTATCTGAGAGTTCTACATTTCCTTTTTCTTTTGCTATCTCTTCTGCAAATTTTAGAGCGTTGTACCATAAAGCGTTAAATTCTACTAGATATCCCGACCTGGGTATTACGGGATGACCGTCGATAACAGAGTTCATCCAACTAGCAGGGCTATCTTTTCCATTTGTAGTTAATAGTGCATCATCCTTATGGAAATACAAATTTGGATGCTTATCATCTATTATGTAATTAATAATTTCGAATAAGAAGTCGCTATATTTCTCTATAAATTTATCCTTATATTCAATATAATATTGTTGTAGTGCCCATACAACCCATAAAAGTACGTCGGGGTCGTTTATTTGTTTTATATAACCCTTTGTGTTTTTGCCAGCCATAAAGTTTTTAAGATACGGAATGGAACTGTCCATTATATTTTCGAAATCATCGGGCTTTCCAACCGCTAGTGTACATCCAGGAAGCGAAATAAACTGATCGCGAGCCCTTACTTTAAACCATGGATATCCGGCAAGTAGATAGTTTTCTCCATTACTAGGAATGTAATAAAACTGATGACTAGAATTCTTCAGGCAGTTATAGAAGTTAGATCGGGGAGTTCTCTTGTTTTTCTCGATGTTAAACTCATTTGCCAAATTTGAAGTATCAACTAAAATGTCACCTGCCGAGAATATTATCTCCTCATCCTTATCTATCGTCATCTCAAAACTGCCGGGCACATACAGGTCTTCACTATAAGTATCGCCAATTTGAAGATCTTGAATATATTCAACATCACGATACCAGTCGGGATGATACATAAATTGAGGCTCTTTGTTGAATTGCATAAAGAGTTCGGGGTATCCGCTATACATGCATGTGGAGATACCATTTTCAACATTACGATAGGATTTATCTACTTGATCATTCTCCATTGTTAATTGTGAAACTTTTCGGAATGCCAAAAAAGGTTTAAATCTAATCTTAGTAGGTGAGTGCGCATCTATGAGAGTATATTTTATCATTAACCTATTTTCTTTAGATGAAAACATAATCTCTTTTGAAAGAATTACACCGCCAACCCGATAAATTGTTTTTGGTATGCTGTCGCTATTAAATTCACGAATATATTTATGCCCTTTGGGGCTGTAATTGTCGCCGGCAAATCTATGTATTCCTAAGTTGAATTCTGCTCCGCGTTGTATAACTGTTTCATCAAAGGAGGATAAGATAAGATGATTTTCATCATCAAGAAAAGGCACTGGCATAACCAAAAGACCTTGGTACTTTGTAGTGTTACAACCAGATATGGATGTGTTTTGATAAGCTCCTTTTCTATTAGTTCTTAATACATTTCTGTATAAAGAATATTCGAGGTTGATCATTAGATCTTTATTGAATTTCAGATAACTCATCTCTTGGTAGTTTAAAGTTTATGTGAGTTGTATTAATTAATTCGAAAGATAATAAAATAGAAATTATAGAACAAATAAAAAAAAGAATTAAATTTGCTATTCTACGCATTTGTATACTTCGATTAATTGTATTAATATCAACATATGGAAAGCGACGGTTTAAATGGGTTAGAGAAAAAAAGGGTGAAGTTGGCAATGATTCCATCCTTGTTGGTTGTTGCTTTAATATGGTTGGCCTTTGTAATTGATCATACTGCAGTTTTTGGGAATGAGTTTTCGAAATTTGGTATATACCCCGGAGTTATAAAAGGACTAAGAGGAATACTTTTTTCTCCTTTACTACACTCCTCATTCTCACATCTTTGGTCAAACACTCTTCCATTATTAATTCAGATATGGCTTCTGTTTTATTTTTATAGAAACATTGCTTTTCCAACATTCATTTATTTGTGGCTGTTGAGTGGAATTATTACTTGGATAATTGGCAGGAGCTCATATCATATAGGTGCGAGTGGACTGGTATTTGCACTTTTGTTTTTTCTTTTTTTTAGTGGTGTTTTAAGAAGGTATATTCCATTAATTGCTGTATCTCTTGTAGTTGCATTTATCTATGGCAGTACAGTATGGAGCATATTTCCAATAGCCGAGTTGGTTGACATTTCAATTTCGTGGGAAGGTCACCTTTCGGGTGCAATAAGTGGATTGGTTATTGCTGTAATTTTTAGGAAGCAGGGCCCACAACGACCAGCAAAAATCTGGGTTGAGGAAGATGAGGAAGATGATATGGATAAGGAAAGTGAAGATGAGGAGATTGAGAACATTGATATTGGTATAGGGGATAGCATATAAAAAAAATTTTATATTTTTGTGAGGGTTACCTTAATTACCCATTTTTAATTATTTCTATTATAACTGAAAAAAATATTTTATGCAGTACAAAATAAAAGCAGCAATTGTAGGATACGGTA
>JAAZCL010000198.1 GCA_012513315.1 Bacteroidales bacterium
TAACACAACTGCCGACTCGTCAACCGTTACATTGATAAACGGCGAAGACAGATTCGACCTCGAAGGGACAACACTTAACAATGACACGGTAATAATTCCTATTGTTGCATACGATGCAGTAATAAAAGGCACTATAACTGATAATCAAATAGATGGCAAGTTCATAAAAAACTATATCGAAGATGACCCGGGAGTACCATTTAGGGCAACATATGGAATTGACAATAGATTCCAACCTGTAGAACAGCCCGCCTCACAACAGATAGATGGCAAATGGGATGTTCTTTTCGTAGATGAGCAAGCAGATACAACACACAACGTTGGTATTTTCAAAACCGTTAACAATATAGTCACCGGTTCAATACTAACACTTACTGGCGATTTACGTTATCTCGAAGGAGCATATACAGAAAACGGAGTACAACTTTCTGCATTCAGCGGACTCAGTCCTTATTATTTTGAATTTAATTTCACAGGTGAAGATAGTTTCGAAGGAAAATTTTATACCACTAGAGGAACTACCAACATAATAGGAACAAAAAATGATGCAGCAGAATTGGCTGACCCATATTCACTAGCAGGACTAAAAGAAGGATATGAAACCCTAAGCTTTGAACTACCCGATCTAAATGGAAATATTGTTTCACTTAAAGACGAAAAGTATCAAAACAAAGTGGTCATCGTATCAATTCTAGGAAGCTGGTGCCCTAACTGTCTCGACGAAATGGCATTTCTTGCACCCTGGTATGAAGAAAACAAAGATCGTGGAGTTGAAGTTATAGGCATTGCCTTTGAGAGGAAAGATGATTTCGATTATGCTAAAAGATCGCTTACACAGCTCAAAGATCGATACAATGCAGGATATCCTTTAGTTTTTGTAGGAGCCGTAGGCAGAGAAAATGTTGCAGGCGCATTGCCCGAACTAGATAATTTCTCAAGTTACCCAACAACAATATATATAGACAAACAGGGAAAAGTACGTAAAATACATACAGGATTTAACGGACCAGCAACAGGATTATTCTATGAAGATTTTAAAAAGGATTTCAATCAACTGATCGACTCACTTCTGGAAAAAGAAAATAAGGAAGTATAAAACAAACTTACGCTTCTAAAGCTTTTTTAATATCATTATACAAAGCATCCACACTCTCAAGTCCCACCGACAAACGGAGTGTGGTTTCTTTTACCCCCATTAAAGCTTTTTGCTCAAGAGAATAAGTCCCATATATTGTACTAGCAGGATGAATGATAAGGCTTATATTATCAAAAAGATTAGTAGCCCTTTTAATCAGATAAAGCTTTCTCATAAAACTAAAACACCTCTCTTTAGACTCCAGGTCAAAAGTAAGCATAGCACCCGGAAATTCACCAAACTGCTTTTTGCTCAACTCATAAAACTGATTATCAGGCAATCCAGTATAATTTACCGAAACCACACCACTAAGGTTCTGTAACAATTTAGCCAACTCCAAGCAATTTCTTGAAACCCTCTCATATCTTATATTCAAAGTTTCAAGTCCCAGCGACTGCATATAAGCAACCTCCGGTGTCATATAAGCCCCTAAGTTTCTATGAATCTCCTTTCGAAGTTTAAAATGAAATGCCGATTGAGATAAACTGGTATATTCTTTAAGTTTAGAGGAGTGCTCCCAATTGAAATTTCCATAATCAATTATCAAGCCACCCAAGCTGGTGCCACCACCCGAAATATATTTCGTACTAGAGATAAGATCAATGTCCACCCCCAAATCTGCAGCACTAAATGCTGAAAACGATACAATTGTAGTATCTGCCACTAAAGGAACATTATTCTCGTGCGCCACCCTACTCAATACTTTTAAATCGGCCACCTCCATTTGCGGATTAGTAATAACCTCAACAAAAACAGCACAAGTATTCTCATCAATATTAGAAGAAACCTCATCAAGATTAGTGAGATCGCAAAATCTGATTTCCACACCAAAAGAAGTGAGGGTATTAACGAAAAACGAATAAGTATTACCAAAAAGATAACGCGATGCAATTATATTACTACCGCTCCATGCTAAAGTAAAAAAAGCATTACTGATAGCAGCCATGCCCGAGTTTAGAGCCGTAACACCAAAAGCATTAGTTACAGCCTTAACCCTTTCTTCAAAAAATTGTACTGTGGGATTAGTTACTCTCGAGTAAGTATGCTCCTTTGTAATACCACAAAAGGCATCCTCCATTTCTTCGGCTGTTTCAAACTCATATGCCAAAGCATTGTAAACCGGAATTGAGAGTGAACCATAAACATCTTTCTTGGGAAAACCGACACCTAACAATCTATCTTCAAATTCTTTTGAATTCATCCTTTGTAATATTTCTAACGCTTAAGAATCCATGCATCAATATGTTTAGGAAATTTCTTATGAACCTCTCTTAAATACGCTTCAGCCTCCTCTTCAACACTAAAAGAAGCACCATAAACATCAAATCGATCGGGACGTTCCAACCAGTTTGCATTATTAAATCCATCCTCTTTAAGAGATGCAATTAATTTTGATGCAGATTTGTCACCCTTAAAAACACCCATTATAATGTAATAAGTAGACTGGTCAATATCAGTAACAGATGTTTCCACACTAGGAATCTCGGTTTCGTTGGCAGCAATTAAGTTTTCAGATATCACATCCAAAAATTCATTAGCTTCAACATTAGTCTGTGCAGGCTTACTGTTTATATCAGATTGTTTAGGTCTAAACCATTTGGTCTCATAAGAAATATTTGCTGTTTGTCTTTCAATTGCAGTATCGCTAACAGGTAAAACAAACATAAATAAAATAATGGCCGCAACTGCAGCAGCCGTAAAGCCAATCTTTTTATACGCCCCACCCCTACTCGTCTCATTAACGGTTATAGGTATAGTTTTCTCAACAGTGGCAAGCTCCGGAATTTTAATAGCTCCAAGTCCAAAATACTCAGGCCTTACAAAAGAACCTGGCGTATAGGTAAATCTATTATCATCAGTAAGAGAAAAAGAACCCAACTTATCCAAGTCTAAATAACTCTTATCACGAAGAACATGCTTCAGCTCAACCACCTCATTCTCAATCTTCCACATAGCCCTTTCAAACGAAAGATCATACGTTTTCATATAAGATTGAGCAAGTAGTCCATCATTATGAATCAGGTCGCGATTAAAAACCAATTCACAAGACGGAGGATTAAGCAAATTACTGTCATCTCTGTTAGAATGAATTGCATTAATCACAAAACCACCCAAATCAGGAACAATCACACAATTGTGCTCATGAAGTAAAAACTCTATGTGATATATAAGTCGGTTCATAACTACAAAGATAAAAAGATTCCTTAAATAACAACCCGAAAAAACTATTTTTTAACCTTCTCTGGATTACGATTGGCAAAATCTTTCCAATCCTTATATTTCGTGTCACCAGTAGA
>JAAZCL010000199.1 GCA_012513315.1 Bacteroidales bacterium
GCTTATGATCCTCCAGAATAATTTCTATTCCTTCTTTAAGATCACCAGTGCCAATCGGCTTTAGGTATGAGTTGCGACCATTATTGTCTTTAAACCTGATGAAGAGCCAATCATCGGTAACTGCAAACTGCGTATTAAATTTTTTACCCAAGGCATATAAATTAGTAAAACAAAGATCTGAAGCTCTGTAATTTTGCGACTGCAATTTTGAATTTATAATTTCAATATCTCCCAGTTCTATTTCTCTAAATGTAATCATATGTAATTTTTGTGACGCAAATTGAACAAATATAAATGGTAAAAGTTTAAAATAAAAAGCGGAATGAAAATCGAAATATCATTCCGCTTAAAATATTTAGGTGTCTTTAAAACTTTTTAAAACCCATTATCTCTCTTACGTCTTTAACGGTTTTTGAAGCACTTACTCTTGCTTTTTCTGCTCCTTCTCGAGTTACTTTTTTTAAATATTCGTTATCTCTCTCAATCTCAAGTATTCTTTCTCGAATTGGAGAGGTTACTTTTATAATATCTTCGGCCAATTGTTTCTTAAGATCACCATAGCGTATTTCACATGAGTTCCATTTGTCTTCATAGTGTTTAAAAACATCTGGTGTAGAAACAACTTTTAGAATAGTATATAGATTTTCTATATAATCGGGTTTAACAGAGTTTTGCTCAGTTGGCCCAGAGTCAGTAAGCGCTCTCTTAACTTTCTTCTCAATTTCTTTAGGAGTATCGGCCAGATAGATTGCATTTCCTTCAGATTTGCCCATCTTTCCACTACCATCTAGCCCAGGTATCTTCACTAGTTCATTTCCGAAATTATAAGCCACTGGCTCTTTAAAGTATTCCACATCATAAAAATGATTGAATCTTCTTGCAAATCGTCGCGTCATCTCAAGATGTTGCTCTTGGTCTTTACCAACCGGTACTTTATCTGCGTTATGAATTAATATATCGGCTGCCATTAATGTAGGATAGGTTAGTAAGCCGGCATTAACGTTCTCGGGTTGTTTACGTGCTTTCTCTTTAAATGATGAAGTCTTGGACAGCTCTCCAAGATAGGCATGCATATTAAGATAAAGATATAATTCTGTTGTTTCTATCAAATCGCTCTGTACATAAATTACAGATTTCTCCGGATCTATACCTGCTGCTAAGTAGTCAACAAGTACATTTTTTACATTTTCATGCAATAATTTCGGATCGGGGTGAGTTGTAAGTGAGTGTATGTCTGCTATGAAAAAATAGCATTTGTTATCCTCCTGCATCCTTGTAAAGTTCTGGAGTGCACCAAAGTAATTACCTAAATGCAATTTACCTGTGGAGCGAATGCCGCTTAAAACAATATCCATAAAATTTAGCTTCTATTTTATTTACATGCAAAGATAAAAAAAAAGACCTAAAGAACTGTTGTTTACATTATCAATAAATCTTATCTTTGATTATTGAACTTTACATCTTAATGAATAAATATATTTAAAAGTATTGAAAAGATGCTTCTTGATAATTTAGAACGGTTCTATTAAAGAAATATTTCTTTAAATCATTCTTAAATGACAAGAAAAAGTACTATTTTTGTATCATTAAAAGCTTATTGATTCACTGTTTGGAAACACTTTTTAACAACACAAGAAAGTTCTAATTACATACAGGCAAATATAATATACAAATCAAATAATCACTAAAATCAAAATTTATGAGTTGGTTAATTAAATCATCAATCGGACGGAAGTTTGTACAGAGTATTTCTGGTATCTTCCTGATTCTGTTCTTGCTGTTTCATGCATCAATGAACTTGGTACTCATTTTTAATTACGAGACCTACAACTTCTTGGCGAATGACATGCTTGGAGCAAACTGGTGGGCAATTATAGGTACTATAGTAATATTCTTCGGATTCGGAGTACATATTATATACTCTATTATTCTTACTATTCAGAACAGAAGAGCAAGAGGTAAAGTTAGATACGATTCGGAAAGTAAAAACAATGCTTCATGGTCTTCAAAAAACATGTTCGTGCTGGGTCTGGTAATCTTACTTTTTGTTATATTACACTTATACCAAATGTGGTATCAGATGCAGTTTAAAGAGCTTTTCATGATTGAAGGAGCTAGACACGACAGTGCTCAACTTGTTGAAGAGGTATTCTCAAATGTATGGATGGTAGCAATCTACGTTGTATCATTTATTGCATTATGGTTTCATTTGACTCATGGATTCTGGAGCGCACTTCATACAATTGGATGGAATAACGACATCTGGATGAAGAGGATTAAAGCATTTGGAAACGTTTTAGCATCACTTATATGCTTAGCATTTATTGCAGTAGCAGTACTTATGCACCTTGGTTATTCCAATATATTAGCTTAACTATTGAAAATCAAACATTATGAATAAATTAGATTCTAAAATACCAAAAGGCCCATTAGCCGAAAAGTGGACAAATTATAAAAACAACCAGAAGCTTGTAAACCCTGCAAACAAAAGACGTCTTGACATAATTGTTGTGGGCACTGGATTAGGAGGAGCCTCAGCTGCTGCTTCACTGGGAGAACTGGGATTTAATGTTTTAAATTTCTGTATTCAGGATTCACCACGTAGAGCTCACTCAATTGCAGCTCAGGGTGGTATCAATGCTGCAAAGAATTATCCAAACGATGGTGACTCGGTTTACCGTTTGTTTTATGATACTATTAAAGGTGGCGACTACCGCGCTCGTGAGTCAAACGTATATCGTCTTGCAGAAGTATCTAATGAGATTATCGACCAATGTGTAGCTCAGGGTGTTCCTTTTGCAAGAGAGTATGGTGGTTTGTTAGACAACCGCTCTTTCGGAGGCTCACAAGTTTCTCGTACCTTCTATGCACGCGGACAAACGGGGCAACAGCTTCTTCTTGGTGCATATTCTGCATTAAGTAGAGCAGTTAATAAGAAACAAGTAAAACTATATACTCGCTACGAGATGGTTGATCTGGTGATGGTGGATGGCCGCGCTCGGGGTATCATTGCACGTAACTTGATAACAGGTAAACTTGAGCGTTTTGCAGCTCATGCAGTTGTTATTGCAACAGGAGGATACGGAAATGCATTCTTCTTGTCAACAAACGCTATGACTTCAAACGGATCTGCTGCATGGCAGTGTTATAAAAAGGGAGCGTATTTTGCTAACCCTTGTATGACTCAAATTCACCCTACTTGTATTCCTGTTCACGGAGAGTTCCAATCGAAACTAACATTGATGTCGGAATCACTTCGTAACGACGGTCGTATATGGGTGCCAAAAAAGATTGAAGACGCTAAAGCAATACGTGAGGGTAAGCTAAAACCCACTCAGATTAAAGAAGAGGATAGAGATTATTATCTGGAGCGCAGATATCCTGCATTCGGAAACTTGGTTCCACGAGATGTTGCTTCTCGCGCAGCTAAAGAGCGTTGCGATGCTGGCTATGGTGTAGGAACCACTGGTCTTGCTGTTTACCTCGATTTTGAAGATGCAATTCAAAGATTAGGCAAAAATGTTGTTGAAGAGCGTTATGGCAACCTTTTCCAAATGTATGAGAAGATTGTTGATGATAATCCTTATGAGACTCCAATGATGATTTATCCTGCTATTCACTATACTATGGGTGGTATCTGGGTTGATTACGAACTGCAGAGCACGATACCTGGACTTTTTGCAATTGGTGAGGCAAACTTTTCAGATCACGGAGCTAACAGACTTGGTGCATCTGCTCTAATGCAGGGATTAGCTGATGGATATTTTGTACTTCCATATACAATTCAGAATTATCTTTCTGATCAGATCTCAGTTCCAAGAATTAAAACTGATACTCCTGAGTTTGATAAAGCCGAAAAAGATATCAATGATCGTATAGAAAAGCTGTTAAGCATAAAGGGTAAGCGTTCTGTAGATAGTATCCATAAAGAGCTTGGACACATAATGTGGGAATATGTTGGTATGAACCGTAATGAAGCCGGACTCAAAGAAGCTATTAAAAGAATTGAAAAGGTTAAGAAGGAATTCTGGAGTAATGTCCGTATCCCGGGTGATAAGGAAACGCTTAACATGGAACTTGAAAAAGCATTACGTTTAGCAGACTTTATTGAAACTGGGGAACTTATTGCTCATGATGCTCTTAATAGAGAAGAATCTTGTGGAGGTCACTTCCGTTCGGAATATCAAACTCCTGAAGGTGAAGCTATGAGAAACGATGAGGAGTTTGCATATGTATCCTGCTGGGAATACAAGGGAGATGACACTCCTGTTATGCACAAAGAACCTCTAGATTATGAATTTATCGTTCGTCAGCAGAGAAACTACAAATCTTAGTCTGTTGATAATAAAGTAGTAAAAATAAAAAAAGATTAATCATGGATAAAGATATCAACATAAAAGTAAAAGTTTGGCGTCAGAACGGACCTAAGGATAAAGGACATTTTGAAACATACCCATTAGAAAATATTTCGCAGGGGAGTTCATTTCTAGAGATGCTCGATATCCTCAATGAGAAACTAATTAATGAAGGTAAAGAACCTGTAGTATTTGATCATGACTGTCGTGAAGGAATTTGTGGTATGTGCAGTCTTTACATTAATGGTCATCCACATGGACCAGACGAAGACATTACTACCTGTCAGCTACACATGCGCACTTTCGATGAAGGTGACACTGTAACGGTTGAACCATGGCGTTCTACTGCCTTCCCAGTGATTAAGGATCTTATAGTAGACAGAACATCATTTGATAAGATTATTCAAGCTGGTGGTTACACTTCGGTTAATACTGGAGGTACCCCCGATGCTAATGCAATTCTTATCCCACATGACGATGCTGAAATGGCAATGGATGCAGCTGCATGTATAGGATGCGGGGCATGTGTTGCAGCATGTAAAAATGGTTCTGCAATGTTATTTGTATCGGCAAAAGTTAGCCAATTGGCCTTACTTCCACAAGGTAAAGTTGAAGCTTCCAGACGTGCTAAATCAATGGTTGCTAAGATGGATGAGTTAGGCTTCGGTAACTGTACTAATACAGGTGCCTGTGAAGTAGAGTGTCCTAAGAACATCTCAATTTCAAATATTGCAAGACTTAATCGTGAATACTTAAAGGCTAAGTTTAAAGACTAGTTAGACTTTAAACCATAAATATTTTAAAGCGTTCTGAGTCCTCTGATGGATGAAGAACGCTTTTTTCGGAAACTATTAACTATATTTAGCAATACAATCTTGATTATCTTTGTTTAAATAGAGTGTTATAAGAGTAATTTTAGACATATTAAAGTAAAAGTAAAACGATGTATTACCAAAACAACTAGTATGAAAACAAAAAGAATGATCACAACCGTTGCAATATTGATTTTAGCTTCAATGCTGAGCACACCTGCAACATCACAAGTAAAATTTGGTGTGAAAGGAAGTGTAGGTCTTAATAATCCTGACTTTAATGATCCTGCCGAAACCTTTAACGTAGAAAACATGACGTCATATAGTGTGGGTCCTGCTATAGAAGCCATGTTCCTACCTCTAGGAGCAGCAGATTTTGGTATTGAAGCCGCTCTATTGTATAACGATAATCGTATGACTATTTCAAGACTTCAAGGAGAGGGTGCCGATAGAGAAGTTTCCAACCGCTATCTTAATCTTCCTATTAATGCAAAGCTTAAATTTGGATTAGGAATGCTCCCTATAAAATTGTTTGGAACTGCTGGTCCTTGGGCAGGTTATCTTATTGATGGAGATGAGTTTAATTTAGAAGGCGTATCTGAGAGTGTTAAAGCAAAAGAGTTTCAAGCAGGAGCTAATTTGGGTTTTGGTGTTGAGTTGCTAAACATAATACAGCTGGGTTTAAATTATAGTGTTAAACTAACTGACAATTATTCACAGGATATACCAAATTGGAGTGATCCATTAAATGGTAAAACTGAATCTTGGACTATAACCGGAACTATCTATTTTTAGTGCATGTTTGCAGATGTAATTCTTCCTCTTCCGTTTTCCGATCTGTACACATACACCGTTCCTGTAGAGATGCAGGACAAGATTGCAAAAGGATTTAGAGTTATTGTTCCTTTTGGCACACGAAAACATTACACTGCAATAGTAAAGAGTATTCACAATAACCTTCCAAAGAATTTCAAAACAAAGGAGATTCATTCCCTCGTCGATTCAAACGCGGTTGTAAACGACATTCAATTTAAATTATGGGAATGGATCTCTTTTTATTATATGTGCCCTATTGGTGATGTCTACAATGCTGCTATGCCATCATCAATGAAATCAGACAACATTAAAAGCAAATTTATACCGAAGACTGAAACCTATCTAAAGATAAACACAAACATTGATACCGATTTAATAATCGAAATTATTGGTAAGGCAAAAAAGCAACAATCACTTTTTAAACAGTTATACAATTATTTCCAAGAAAAAGACATAAACAAAATAAGCAAATCAGATCTTTCAAACTTCCCTAACTATTCACCATCTGTTTTAAATGGATTGTTGCAAAAAGAGATATTACAGGCATTTGATTTAGAAGTAAGTCGCATTAATAATGAAGTAAAACCACTCAGAGAACCTTACCCTCTCTCAGAAGCGCAAAGTAAATCATTTGAGAATATCATAAACTTATTTAAAGTTAAATCTACTTGCCTACTACATGGTGTGACATCAAGTGGTAAAACAGAAATCTATATACATTTAATAGAACATTTTAAAAAACAAAATAAGCAGACACTTTATCTACTACCGGAGATTGCACTAACGTCTCAACTAGAACAACGACTTATAGCTGTTTACGGAAGTAAGATAGGAGTTTATCACTCTAAAATTAATGATAACCAAAGAGCTGAAATATGGCGTAAGATGTTATCAAACGAACCATATGAAATTATAGTAGGAGTTCGCTCATCATTATTTCTACCTTTTAAGAACTTAGGACTAGTTATTGTTGATGAAGAACACGAAACCAGTTACAAGCAGAACGATCCTGCCCCCAGGTATCACGCAAGGGATACTGCTATTATGCTTGCACATTTATTTAATGCAAAAACAGTTTTAGGCTCTGCAACTCCCTCACTTGAATCGTACAACAATACTGTAATAGGCAAATATGGTATTATTAATCTCAAAAATCGATATAACAACATATTAATGCCAGATATTAGAATTGAAAACACCTATGAATTAATTAAGAGGAAGAAGATGAAAACTGTTCTATCTCCAGCACTAAATACATCTATGCAACAAGCACTTGATGAAGGTGAACAGGTAATTTTATTCCGTAATAGACGTGGTTTTTCTTCACTGATTGAATGTAAACAATGTGCCTGGAACCCTAAGTGCAATAAATGTGATGTTACACTCACTTATCACAAAATGCGCAACCGTTTGGTATGCCACTACTGTAATACTTCCTATAAAGTTCCCTCAATTTGCCCCGCCTGTAACTCTGAAACTTTAGAGTCATTAGGAAAAGGGACAGAACAATTAGAAGAAGAAGTAAAGAAATTATTTCCTGATTATATTGTAGGACGAATGGATATGGACACAACTCGTGGGAAAGACTCTTATGATAAAATTATAGATAAGTTTCAGAAAAAGAGAATAGACATACTTGTAGGAACACAGATGTTATCAAAAGGTTTGGATTTTGAAAATGTAGGAATTGTAGGAATAATTTCTGCGGACTCTTTACTTAATTATCCCGATTTTAGATCTCACGAAAGAGGTTTTCAGCTTATGATGCAAGCCGCAGGTCGTGCTGGCAGGAACAAAAAGCAGGGTAAGGTTATAATTCAAAGTAGCGATCCTTCCCAACCTATTTATAATTATATCTTAAATTATAACTACGAGAGATTCTATAACGAACAAATATTAGAGCGGAAACTATTTAGGTATCCACCATTTACACGACTAATTTCAATTGTTTTCAAAGATAAAAATGAGAACAAAGTAGAAAAAGGTTCAAATCGATTTGCAAGTATGATTAAGCCTTCATTGGGGCATATGGTGTTAGGTCCCAACAAGCCAGTTATTAGCCGTATACAGCAATATAACATACGAGAAATACTGCTTAAACTAGACATTGATATGTCAACTTCTAAAATTAGGGGTTTCCTAAAACAAGTGGAAGTGCAGTTGCGTGAGGATTATGAATTTAAATATCTACATATATATTATGATGTAGATAAAATGTGATTATATAAATAAGAAAAAACCGATACTCCTTTATGGTATATCGGTTCTTAATTTTTTTTCATCGCAGATGCGATTCTATTTCATTTCAATTTCTTCTTTCAGGTCAATTTCATTTCCTTCTTTATCGTAAAATTCGTACTGCAGGAAGCCCAACTTTTGATTTGGGATAATTTTTAAACCTGCATTATACTTTTTCCTCCATTTACTTTTTAATGAAAAGAAACCTTGCTGAACATACGCTGCAACATATGGATGAATGTGCAGACTGAATTTCTTCACTTTAAGTGTGTTCACTAAATAATCAACCTTCCCTTCTAAAGTATCAGTGAAAAGAAATGATGATTTTATTTTTCCTTTACCAAAGCAAGTGGGGCATACTTCGCTTGTGGTAACTTCCATTTCGGGTCTAACACGCTGACGTGTAATCTGCATTAGTCCGAACTTACTCAATGGTAAAATGTTATGCTTAGCTCTATCACTCGACATTAACTCCTGCATTCTAGATAGAAGTTTGTTACGGTGTTCGCCTTTATTCATATCGATAAAGTCGATAACAATAATGCCTCCCATATCACGCAATCTAAGTTGCCGTGCTATTTCTTCTGCAGCAGCCACATTTACCTCGTAAGCGCTGTCTTCCTGGCCTAACTTCGATTTATTTCGATTGCCGCTGTTTACATCAATCACATGCAATGCTTCAGTGTGATCGATAATGAGATAAGCTCCATTTTTAAATGTAACAGTCTTACCAAAGAGCGATTTCACCTGTTTTGTTACGCCGAAGTTATCTAATATTGGTAATGCACCTTTATATTCTTTTACGATATTCTTTCTCTCGGGTGCAATTATATTAACGTAATCGGCAATTTGTTTTGCCACATCTTTGTCATTGATGTGAATCTGTGCAAAAGAAGGACTAAATATATCGCGTAATAAAGCTACTGTGCGTCCTGTCTCTTCAAATACAAGAGAGGGAGCTTTAGCTTTCTGAATTTTACCGATACAATCTTCCCACCTTTTTATCAATACCTTAAGTTCACCATCAAGATCGGCAACCTTTTTTCCCTCAGCATTAGTCCGTATTATAACTCCGTAGTTCTTAGGTTTAATACTCTGAATTAGCTGACGGAGGCGAGCTCTCTCCTCTCGTGACTTAATTTTCTGTGAAACTGATACTCTATTGATAAATGGTATTAAAACCATAAATCTTCCAGCAAAAGAAATCTCAGAAGTTAATCTTGGGCCTTTGGTAGATATTGGCTCTTTGGCTATTTGAACAAGAATTTCTTGTCCAACTGAAAGAACATTTGATATCAATCCTTCTTTATCAATTTCTGGTTGCAACTTCATCTTCTGGAGCTGCCAACCCTTTTTCTTGTCTTCAACTTGTTTCTGAAATTGCAGAATCGAGTTGAATTCAACCCCTAAATCCAAATAGTGAAGAAAAGCGTCCTTTTTATGTCCCACATTCACAAATGCTGCGTTAAGGGCAGGCATAAGTTTTTTAACTTTGCCCATGTAAATGCTTCCAACCGAAAAAGATTCATCTTGATTTTCCTGCTGCAACTCAACTAACTTATTGTCTTCGAGAACAGCAATCGTAATTTCTTTTGGTTGAACATCTACAACAAGTTCGCTTGTCACAATTGTTTGTTTTAAATGTTTAATAATAATATTGAACTTCTGTCATCTCAACAGAAATAAGGCTCACTCTTGAACCTATTATTTGTTTTATACACAAAGAACAAACTTATCACCATAAAGGTTTTTACAATAAGTTTGTTCCCGTATATTTTTAAATAAAGACTACAGGGCTATTTCTTTTTCTTGTGCCTGTTCTTTCTTAATCTTTTCTTTCTTTTATGAACAGACATTTTATGTCTTTTCCTTTTTTTTCCGCTTGGCATGCTTTAATCTCCTATTAATTTAGTTAATCTACTTTTAATTTTTTCACCTGACCTACAAATGTTTTTGAAGGCTTGAATGCGGGTATATTGTGCGCAGGTATAATTATTGTTGTGTTTTTTGAAATGTTACGAGCTGTTTTCTGAGCTCTTCTTTTAACGATGAAGCTTCCGAAACCTCTTAGATAAACGTTCTCATCATTAGCTAGTGAATCTTTCACAACATCCATAAAAGATTCAACTGTAGCTAAAACTGAAGTTTTATCCACACCTGTCTTTTTTGCAATCTCGTTTACAATATCTGCCTTAGTCATTTTATTTATATATTTATATTTATATTATTAATAATTACACCACCTACTGTTAGTAAAATTTTGGACTGCAAATATATAGCTTTTTTTTCAACCCTAAAAATAAATATATGTAATTTTTTTTCTTTTCTTACTTTTTAAGTATAATCATAAAATATAGGATAGAAAAGCTACAGACTATGATTAATAAATACAATAGAGCAAATCTAGTTGCGTAATAATGAAATAATTATTAATTTTGCTTTACAGCGATATGCTGTATTTAAAACCAAAAAAGTTATAGATATGTCTGTGAACAAAGTTATTTTAGTAGGAAACGTGGGCAAAGACCCTGAAATGAAGTATTTTGATAATGATAACGCAATAGCAAACTTTTCAGTTGCTACTAACGAAAGAGGGTTTACAACATCAAGTGGCACACAAATTCCTGATAGAACAGAGTGGCACAATGTTGTTTGCAGAAGAGGATTAGCACAAATTGCTGAGAGATTTGTAAAAAAAGGTACATTAGTATATATAGAAGGTAAGATTCGCACACGCTCATATGACGACCAAAGTGGAGTTAAAAGATACATAACTGAAATTGTAGCAGATAGCCTAGAATTGCTAAGCCGTAAAGCTGGAGGAGAATACGAACCAAACGCTCATAAAGACGAGTCTGTACCTCAGAATAGCCCTCAGAAAGATTTTGAAGATGCTTCTGATGTTGATGATTTACCATTTTAATTAATAAATCGCCACTTGGACCCTGACCCCTTATCTTTATTAAACTCTATATCGCTGGCATATATTCCAGCTCTGACAGACTATGCATTAATAATTTTGCTCTTTTTGCTTATAATTATTAATGCAATAGTCTCCGGATCGCAGGTAGCACTTTTTAATCTAGAAAAGAAGTTTCCCGACAACCTGAGCATCTCTGATGAAAACAGAAGGATTAGGATACTGAATCTACTTAAAAAGCCCGAGAAGTTGTCGTCATCTTTAGTATTAACCTACCATCTTTTAAATGTAACGATAACTGTATTTATTATTAACCTACTTAATAAATTAGCCTATTTTGCAGCAAATTCAAGAGAAACTCTCATATTAGAAGTTCTCATAGCTGTTTGTCTAATTTTATTCTTTATAGAATTTTTACCAAAACAGATTGCAGCAAAAGACCCATTGCGATTTGCTTTAAAGAATGTAGCAATAATAAGCACTGTTGATAGAATAATTAATCCCATTTCATCACTTTTCACCAAGCTTGGATTATTGAATAAAAGTAACATACCAAACCTTTCTAACGCATTATACAATAATGAACTTTCTGAATCTGAAGAACTTTCACGTGAACAAGAAAAAGAGATGCTTGAAGGTATCATTCGATTTAGAGATAAAAATGTAGACGATATAAAAGTATCAAGAGGTGATATGATCGCCATTAATATTCAATCACCTTTTGTAGAGGTAATTGAATTTATTGTAGAAGCTGGTTACTCGCGAATACCTGTTTTTGAAGAAACTCCCGATCACATACAAGGCATTCTTTATGTTAAGGATCTTCTTCCACACATAGGAAAGCCTCATAACTTCAAATGGCAATCACTTATCCGATCGGCATATTTCGTTCCCGGTACTAAAAGAATCGACGATCTTTTAGAAGAGTTTCGAGCCAATAAAATTCATATGGCAATTGTTGTAGATGAATACGGTGGCACTTCGGGCTTAATAACTATGGAAGATATTCTAGAAGAGATAGTTGGCGACATTAGCGATGAATACGACGAAGAATATCCGTTATATACAATGGCAACAGATGGTTCTTATATATTTGAAGGTAAAACTCCCCTAGATGATTTTATAAAAATCACCAACTTACCCGAAAAGGATTTTGAATTGATGAGTGATGAAGTAGATACACTTGCCGGTTTACTGCTAGAACTTAAAGGCGACTTCCCAAAACGAAAAGAACACTTTACTTATAAAAAGCATAAATTTCAAGCGGAAGAAATGAGCAAAAAGCGGATTCTAAAAGTACGTTATTTCCCAATTTAATTATGCTTGTCAGAAAAGAGCAGCTCAGCAATGGTGGTCTAATGGGTATTTGGAAAATGGATGAGACCATAAATGAACTCATTAATCTTTTTCCGCCTGAATCAAGAGCTGATGCTGAAAATAGTATAAACAATATAGGTTCAAACCGCAGAGCCCTTGAGCTGCTGGCCACCCGAATTATGCTGCTTGAACTTTTGGGTAGAACAACGGTAATATTAAATCAAGACGACGGCAAACCTTACCTCGATGACAACTCATATCATATAAGCATATCCCATACAAAAGGCTATGTTGCCATTCTGCTTCATAAAAGTTGCTCTGTAGGTATTGATATAGAAACCATATCAAACAGAGTTGAAAATATTGCTCACAGATTTATATCTGATAAAGAGTATATCAATCCTGAGAAAAAAATAATACATCTCCTACTTCATTGGTCTACTAAAGAATGTCTTTATAAAATAATAAATGAACAAGGAATCGATTTCAAACAACAACTCTACGTAATTCCATTCGAGCCAGCCTCTTCTGGAACAATTGAAGCCGGGGAGTCTAAAACAAAAGCAAAGCACACCTTTGAACTCAATTACGAAGTTCACCCCTCTTATGTCCTCACCTGGGTAATAGACACAAAAAGCGCTCCAGGATTACCAGAGCGCTCTTAGATTAAAATATATCTTAATAGATTTACTGAACTGTAAGTGATACACGTTTAAATGATACCACTTCAAGTTCTTTATCACTTTCTTTCAAAAACTGCTCAATAGTTTTTTTAGGATCTTTCACGTAATCCTGTTGAAGTAACGTAGAGTCTTTATAAAACTTCTGAAGTGAACCTTCAGCAATTCTATCAAGTAAGTTTTCAGGTTTCCCTGCTTCTCTTGCCTTTTCGCGAGCAAACTCAAGTTCTTTTTCTTTCACTTCTGCAGGAATACTATCAGCTGTAATAGCAACAGGGTTCATAGCTGCAATCTGCATAGCTACATCTTTTGCTACTTGCTCATCTGCAACAACCTTATTGAACCCAACTATAGTTGCAAGCTTGTTACCTAAATGGATGTATGAAGTTACATAAGGAGCAGAAATTTGCTCATAGTAACCTAGTTCCATTTTCTCACCTGTAGCAGCCATCTTATCTGTAATAACTTGCGAAATAGTTCCATTAGGAAGTTCAATTGCAAGTAATTGTTCAAGTGACTCAGGTTTATTAGCAATTGCAGCATCAAGAATTTGTTCAGTTAGTGCTATATAGTCATCATTCTTTGCTACAAAGTCGGTCTCACACTGCAGAGCTACAACAGCTGCAAAGCCTCCATCTACTTTTGCCAAAACACATCCTTCCGATGCATCACGGTCTTCGCGTTTAGCTGCTACTGCTTGTCCTTTTTTACGGATGATCTCCATAGCTTTATCGAAATCACCGTCTGCCTCAATAAGTGCGTTTTTACAATCCATCATACCTGCACCTGTCATCTTGCGTAGGTGCTGGATTTCTGCCATTGTTACTGCCATATTATAAAATATCTTTTTTTATTATTATTCGTCAACCTCTGCGTCCTTAGCTATCTTGCTAACAACAGCAGCCTTCATCGCTTCAGAATCTTCCTTCTTCACACGCTCTTTCCTTGCAGCTTTTGCTTTACGCTCTCTGCGTGGTGTTGATCCATCTGATTGCTCTTCTGCGGCTGCAGCGGCATCAGCTCTCTCCACTTTTCTTTCTTCCAGGCCCTCTTTAATAGTATCACAAAGAACACTCATAATTAGGTCGATTGATTTTGTAGAGTCGTCATTTGCTGGGATTACAAAATCAATTTCCTTAGGATCAGAATTTGTATCAACAATTGCAAATACAGGAATTCCTAAACGTCGCGCTTCTCTAACAGCAATTTGCTCCTTCATCACATCCACTACAAATATAGCAGAAGGAAGACGAGTCATATCCTGAATAGAACCAAGGTTCTTTTCAAGCTTAGCACGTTGACGAGTAACCTGAAGTTTTTCTCTTTTTGACAATGTCTCAAAAGAACCATCCTTAATCATCTTATCAATGCTGCTCATTTTCTTAACAGCCTTGCGGATAGTTGGGAAGTTTGTAAGCATACCACCTGGCCAACGTTCAATTACGTATGGCATGTTAATGCTCTGTGCTCTTGTTTCAATAACAGTTTTTGCCTGTTTCTTTGTTGCTACAAAGAGAATTTTCTTTCCAGATTTAGCCATCTGCCTCATAGCAGCTGCAGCTTCTTCTGTCTTAGCAATGGTTTTATGAAGATCAATAATATGAATTCCATTACGCTCCATAAAAATATAAGGAGCCATAGAGGGATTCCATTTTCTTTTTAAGTGGCCAAAGTGAGCTCCGGCTTCTAAAAGTTGGTCAAATTCTAATTTTGCCATGTTTGTTTTTAAATTATTCGTTTACTTTCTTTTTCATTAACCGAATCGTAAGGTAGATTACCCTCAACAGTATGCACCATCAACAATAACATCCTTACAATTTAGATACTAAACGCTTAAGCCGACACTGCAGCTTTTATATAATAAACCGGCATAAATACCGGTTCATATGATACCTGAATAAACAGGTTAACGTTTCGAGAACTGGAATTTCTTCCTTGCACCTGGCTGACCAGGTTTTTGACGCTCAACCACTCGTGGGTCGCGTGTCATAAAGCCAGCTGCTCTTAATGCAGGCTTGTCATCAGCATTTATTTTTACTAAAGCGCGAGCAATTCCTAGCCTTACAGCTTCAGACTGTCCTGTGTAACCACCTCCAACAAGATTCACTCTAATGTCATACTTATCAGCAACATCAAGTGTATTTAATGGTTGTTTTACAATAAACTGAAGAATTGATGATGGAAAATAGTTTTCCAACTCACGTTTATTGATGATGATCTTACCGGTACCTTCAGTCACGAAAACTCTTGCTACAGCTGCTTTGCGCCTTCCTATTGCGTTTACTGTCTCCATTTTTATTATTTAAGACTTTTTATATCGATTCTTTTTGGTTTCTGTGCCTGGTGTGGATGCTCGTTACTTGCATACACAAACAGGTTATTTAATATAGCATCGCCTAGTTTATTCTTTGGCAACATTCCTTTTACAGACTTTCTAAAAAGCTTGTCGGAACCTTTTGTCAACATTTCGGCGGGTGTAGTTACCTTTTGTCCTCCCGGATAACCAGAATAGCGGTAGTATTTTCTATCTTCCCACTTATTACCAGTAAGTACTACTTTATCAGCATTTAGTATGATTACATTATCACCACAATCTACGTGTGGAGTAAAGCTGGCTTTATATTTACCTCTAAGCAGTTTAGCAACTTCTGAGCATAGACGACCTAATGTCTGTCCGGTAGCATCTATTTCTACCCACTCTTTTTTTGCTGTTTGACTGTTTACAGAAATGGTTTTATAACTTAACGTATCCATTCTTGATGTTTATATTTTTAATTAGTAAATTAATATGAAGTTGATTATACCTGCTTCATCTCTTGTCTTGCTAAGGGACATAAAGGCAAATAAAAAGCTATAAATCAAACTCTTAAATGATAAAAACTAATAATCGGACTGCAAAGTTACAATAATCCAGCAAATTAGCAAAAAGATTAAGACTAAATTCTTTAGTGATTAATTTATTTTTTTTAATCCACCAGTTTCGAGTTCATGAACCCGGTAGTAAACTCAATTAATTCTGTAAATTCATTACTGAACCTATGCTCTGTTTCAACGTTAATCGAAACATATTTTACATCATCCCCACCTTTTAGTTCAACTAAATAAATAATAGAGTTGTCTGAGTTTTTATCAAAACCGTATGAATCATCCATGCTATATAAATCGCTCTCTCTTATAAGCTTATCGAATTTAGCAAACTCCTCAGATGACAATGTGCCCTGCCTGATGTTTGGACTACTTTTTTTAGCATATCTGTCGAAAAAATAGTCCTGTTGCTCAATTTGAAAAGTTGAATCGGGATTCATTTGAAAATCAACCTTATAATTTCCCACACTTTCCATACTGAATGTGTATGTAAACTCCTCCATTTCTGTTAAACGAGTGCTGTCATTCTCGTTCTATTTACTATAACAGCCCATTAACACAAAGGATATCACCAAATAAAAAAAGAGATTGTTTTTAATCATAAAAAAAATAATTAATTAAAAAAGGGAGGCTACCCTCCCTTTTAGTCGATTATAAAAAAGTTCTATTTCCAAGGACCTGGCTGAACTAGGTAAGGATTACCATTTTCATCATTCCCCATAGTCTGAATTTGTCCGTCTGGCAATGGGAACATTGTTTTGGATGCATCCAATTTACCTGCAGAAGCAAACTTAACAATAAAATCCGATTCGAAATCAACATATTCAGATAAAGTGCTAGCCATATATGCTCCACCCCAGCGAGTAAGGTCAAACCAGCGATGCCCTTCCATTGCAAGCTCTAGCTTACGCTCCATTCTGATAGCCTCAATGCACAAATCTTTATCAGAAAAAGTAGCATGAGAAGCGGGATAATTTGCTACAAGATAATCTGCGGCAGGAGTTCCATCTGCAAAATAAATAATATTATCAGGATGAGCAGCTCTTGTGCGAATCTGGTTCACATATACCATCGCTTCCGACAGTTGATTATCGTTGGCAAGACACTCAGCATAAAGAAGAATGATATCACGTAGGCTCAGATACTGATAATTTATAGCAGATCCAGGTGCCCAACCGTCATAAATGCCTCCACTAGCCAAATCACTATTCTCTTCTTCCTTGGTATAAACATGCTTTTTAGGCAAATAAAAACCTCCGTTTGAAACATCTCTCACCCAGTTATTAAGTGGTAGTCCCCAGTCTTTGTAAGGGATACCAAAACGACCAATTGCGAAGTCAAGACGCGGATCTACAGGCATATCACCATTAATCGACAAGTCTCCTTGTCCTGTATTTCTTTCTGCTACGAAAGGAGGATTACGATATGATTTATCAAGAAACGGTAATCCGTTTGCATCAACTTTATAAGAGTTTGCCAATTCATTAGATGGCTGAAAAAATCCACAGCAACCGCCAGGAGAACCAGCCCCACCATGAGGATAATTTAATGATATGCCCGGATTAGCGTTATTTGGGTCGTGAGAGAACTGAATTGCAAAAATAGATTCTTTTCCATTATCCGTTGGGCTAAAGAAGTTGTTTTGCATATAATTTTCCAAACCATACTTCAATCCGTTAGAGGTAACACCATTATCTATAACATCTTTAAGTATTGGTTTTGCAGTAGCCATATCACCTTTTTGCATCAAAATCTTTGCTTTTAAAGCCTTTGCCGCCCAAGAGTTTGCTCTGCCAGGCAAATCCTGTGTTGCAGGAAGAAGCGATATAGCTTGATCAATATCAGCAAGTACATTTGGATAAATATCTTTATCGTTATGCACCATTGGGTTATTTTCTGTATTCATGTCATCTACCCATGGCAAGAATGGACCAAAAACCCTTATTCCTTCAAAATAATGAAGTGCACGCAAGAAATACATCTCACCAAGTCTCGAGTTTTTGAACGCATCGGGCAAATTTTCAGTTTCATTAATTGTTTGCATTGTAATATTAATACGCTTAGCACCTTTATATACCCATGCATATTTTTCACCTATATAACCATTGGTTGGCAAAATAGCGTAAGTTTCCATTGTATTTAAAACTGCCTGGTCGTTGCCGTCAGAACCTTTATTGGCATCACCACCATACATACTCCCAAAAGTCCAGTTGGTAATTGAAGCACCCCAACCATTTTCCGAAAAATTAGCATATGCATTTGTAGTAAGCAGATCAATACCTGTTTGATTTTGAAGGGCATTTTGATCTATACTTCCCTGAGGGGCAATGTAAAGAAAATCTTCTCCACAAGAGCTCATCATCACAATTACTGAGATTAAAAGTGTAAATAATATATTCTTTTTCATACTTGTTAATTTTAAAGATTAGAATGTAAAGTTAACACCAAAGAGCAAACGCATTGTGGTTGGCCATCCTCCCATATCAATACCTCTTCTTAGGTCCGCTCCACTGCCAGCACCTGTTTCGGCATTTGTAAACTAAGGGTCTAATCCTGTATAGTTATCAATCGAAAGCAAGTTTTCAGCCTGAATGTAAACTCTTAAATTCTGAATAGTTGCTTTTCTAACCAAATCCTGAGGAAGAGTGTAACCCACTACAAGATTTTTAAGCTTCAGAAATGATCCATCTTCAACATAGTATGATGATGGTACAGCACCACCCCAGCTATCAGAGGAGTCTAAAATAGGTAAAATAGCCTTTGAATTATCTGCTCCGGGAGTCCATGACAAATCTCTCATTCTTGAAGAACGGTTACCACCAAATAGGGGGAAGTCTGTGAAATACTTAGTATTATTAAACAGGTCGTTGCCAATTGTTGAATACCAAAACATTGTAAAATCAAAATTTTTGTATGTCAAACCAACATTCAACCCACCTACCAAATCGTGGTGAGGATTACCAATCATTGTTCTGTCTGCACCATCAATCTTACCATCACCGTTTACATCTTCAAATTTAAATTTTCCAACATAAGAACCTGGATTTGCACTAATATCAGTAGCAGTTGTACCATAAGGAGTTGGAGAATCCAACACATCCTGTGCACTCTCATAAAAACCCTCCACTTTGTACCCCCAGAAGTGAGAGATTGGCAAACCTTTCATTGTTCTGGAAACATCAGACGCCAATCTAACGCCTGCCCCGTAAATAGCATAATCGTCGGCTCCAGAGAGCGAAAGGACCTCATTCTCGTATCTTGATAAGTTTAAGGCTATATCCCATGCAAAATCACCTTTTCTGTCTCCGTAATTAAAACTAAAGTCGAACCCTCTGTTTCTCATACTACCATAGTTTATATAAGGAGTTCCGGGCTCACCTGCAAGATTTGAGTAAGCAGCACCAATTAACATATCTGAAGTTTCCTTATTATAAAACTCAAGAGTTGAATTAAAACGGCCTTGTCCAAATGTAATATCCAAGCCAACGTTCAACTGCTTAGTAGCCTCCCATCGCGTTTCGGGGTTACCATATGTTGAAAGTCTGTATCCCGGATTTGAACCAGTATTTGCACCCGATAGATCGTAATTGGTTCTATCGGGAGCAGTTGTGAAAAGCGATGCAAAGTTGGTTGCACGTGGAATTTCGGAGTTACCTGTCAAACCATAACCAACACGAAACTTTAGATCATCTAACCAATCGCGCTGATTTTCCATAAATGTCTCTTCCGAAACACGCCATCCGAATGAAGCAGAAGGGAATGTACCGTAACGTTGCGACTCGGAGAAACGAGAAGCACCATCGCGACGTACAATTCCTGTAAAAAGATATTTATCAGCGAATCCATAATCAACACGCCCGAAAACACCAAACAGAGCTGTTTCACCCCAATACCACGATTCGGTCTGTCTCTGGTTATTATTTTCTCCCATTTGCAGTGTCCATGTATCAATGTTATCTTCAAAAAGATAATTATATCTTCTACCTCTAAGCGTTCTTCCAAGCCCCCCTCTTAAAGCATCAGATCCAACCAAAACTGTCAGGTTATGCAACTCACCAAATCTCTTGCTGTAAGTAAGAGTATTCTGCCACTGCATATTGTAACCGCTGTTGGCCTCTTCATCAAAATTGTTTGTACCTGGACTTTCAGAAAATTCAAGATCTTTTTTACCCATTCTATATCCCCAGTAGGTAGAGTGGTCTAGACCAAAACTGGTGCGGAAAGTCATTTCCTTCATAAAATCAATTTCAGCCCACACATTACCAAACAGGCGGGTATTTACATAGTGATTATCCTTGTTTCTGTATTCACGTGCTACAGGGTTAACAAAGTTGCCTGTTCCTGCAATTTTAGAACCTGCCCAATTGCCAAATTCATCTTGAACTGGCACCCATGGCGATGGTCGGTATGTATATGAATAGGCAGAAGCTTCTGAAGAGCTACTCTGTAATCCCTGATCTTTTGAGTATGTAAACTGCATGTTCTCACCTACTCTAAACCAGTCGCGCAGGTCGAAAGAAGTGTTAATACGTGTTTGATATCTTTTATAATAAGAGTGAATTACTGTACCTTGTTGGTCAAAGTAATTTAACCCAAGTAGATATTGTCCCTTGTTAGATCCTCCAACCAGCGACAGCTGATGACTCTGTATAGGGGCTGTGCGGTCAACTTCGTCCCACCAATCGGTATCAGAGAACTTAACCATTTGGTTGTTAGGGAATGAGTAATCATTGATATTAATATCCGTTCTACCGCCCGCACCCGTTGTAGTCATATAATTAGGAATCTTAGGAGTTGGTCCTGAGCCAAACTGAGCATGTGTAGGGAATCTTTCTACTCCATTTTCGTCAAACTTTGTATCACGAATCAAAAAAGAATTATTTTGCGATTCCCACTCAAGATTTAGCCTGTCCATAGAATTAACAAGGTCATATCTTGATGTAGTCTTCTGTACTCCGTAATATGCATCGTATGTCAATTTTGGCTGACCAGTTCTGGTACCTGTTTTAGTAGTAATAAGAATTACACCATTGGCAGCTTGTGCACCATAGATGGCAGCAGAGGAAGCATCCTTCAACACCTGCATACTTGCAATATCATTAGGGTTTAAGCTACTAAGATTTTGATTTCGTGTAGCAACACCGTCTATAACATATAGCGGACCGTTATCATTAACTGTGTTCACACCACGAATACGTACCATAGTTGCAGAACCAGGAGAACCTGTTTGTCCGATATATACCCCAGGAGTTTTTCCCTGAAGCTGTTGTGTAGCAGATGAACCCGATGTTATTAAAAGATCTTCGGTATTTACTACTGCAACAGATCCGGTAATATCCTTTTTAGCCTGAGTTCCGTATCCAACTACTACAACCTCTTCAAGCGTTTCGCGGTCATACTGCAAAACAACAGTTAAGGCTCGGTTTTGACCAACAGGAACCTCTAAAGTTGTAAATCCCACGTATGAGAAAACCAAAACAGAGTTAGAAGACTCAACTTCTAAATCGAATTTTCCGTTAAAATCAGTAATAGTACCATGAGATGTACCTCTTTCTATAACGTTAACGCCAATTAACGTTTCTCCATCGGCATCGGTTACAACACCTGAAATTTTAACCTGTGCGAAAGTTAAACTTGCACTAGTTACAAAAAGGAAAGAAAGAAAGAGCATCTTTCTCATCCAGTAATACAAATGTTTTTCTTTTTGCATAAAACAACGATTAAATGATTATAATAAATTTAACGTAATATAGTTTTAATTATTCCTAACAAGGAGCTACAAACGTTCAGCTAAAAATTTCCACTCATCACTATTAATACTACCTTATACAGCACTTTACAATACCTTGCTCCATTTTTCTTTGTAAGTGCAACAGCTCAAAGATAAACACATTTATTAATTTTACAAAATATTATACATTTTATTTTACATCAACATCACACTTATTAAGAAAACATCAGTTAACATATTTATCAAAAAAACTCTATTTTTTAAAACAATTGATAATACTACAGTATCATTAATATTCTTATGCATTAAAACACTTCTATTTATGATTATTTTGTTTTTATAGCCAATATCAAATTTTATAATGTCTAGATCTTAAATAGTATACTAGGTTCACTTTAAATCTTTAACGTTAATCTCATTGTAAACATTTTCGAGCTCGTTTAAATTCAATCCCGAACCTTTTAGAGACACAATGTAACGATCAGAGACTAAAGTAGTAATTTCAGAATCAACCCAATCTTCATACGTGTTTTCTGCAACGGTAGCCCTATCGCCATTAAATTTTGTAGTTTTTGTGTAGCCACTTTCGGTCTGCTGCTCAGTCTCCATAACAAGCGTTATTGCATACATAGCAACCATACTGGCTCCGGTTTCGCCTGCACCATCCATAATTGACACCTCCACACTTTTTCCTTCATCATCACTGTAAGTTGCTTGTCCACTGTTCATTCCCATCAACTGCGCTTCTCCCACTGAGAAACTACTACGTTACATACCAGCTAATGTTTCAGGAAACATGGCTTTAATTTCATCATTTGTACGAGGAGTTTCTGCAGCCAACTTCTCTTGAGTTTTCTCCCAATTTTTGGCAGCATCGCTTGCTTTATTAAGGTTTCTTAGTCCCCCCACCGCTTCAGAAATACTCATAGAATCACCATTATCACCTTCCGAAGATTTGTTGCCTCCGCATGAAATTAGCATTCCGCCAATTATCACACCCATAAAAAAAATGTTTTAAATGCATGAATTAAATGTTTAAATGTTTAGCTAACTGTTAATAAATAATATCCTTACAAGTAAAACATATGGGTGCAAATTAAGTTTTACAAATGTGCTAAAACATTTACAAAATTTATATTTCACACTTTTTACTACTACTACATCCTAAAAAACTACTATCTTTACAAATGTAAAACATAGTTATGGAAATGCTTATAAAACACTACTTATTAA
>JAAZCL010000022.1 GCA_012513315.1 Bacteroidales bacterium
AATCATTTTTATATTTCTTTCTCATCGTGTCGCCATCAAGGTCTATTCTGTGTGAACTGTGAACCAATCTATCGAGGATTGCGTCCGCTATAGTTGGTTCTCCAATAATGTCATACCATTTATTTACAGGTAATTGTGAAGTAATTAATGTCGATCTTTTACCATGCCGGTCTTCAAGTATTTCAAGAAGTATTAACCTGTGAAGATTATCAAGCGGTTTTAGACCAAAATCATCTATTATGAGTAAATCCTGGGTTTCTATCTTGCTTATTTCTCTAATGTAACTTCCATCGGCCTTTGCGATCTTCAGCTCATCAAAGAGTTTTCCACAGTTGCGATATTGAACCTTATACCCTTGCTGACATGCCTGATGGCCTAATGCTGATGAGAGATAACTTTTCCCAAGACCAGTGGAACCGGTAATGAGTAGATTCTGTTTCTTTGCTATCCAGTCACCGGAAGATAATCTTAACATGATGGTTTTGTCCAGATTTCTTTTTTCAATATAGTCTATTTGTTCCATACTTGCCTGGTACCGGAACCGGGCTTGGGTTATCAACCTCTGAAGCTTTCTATTGTAACGCTCATCCCATTCAGCCTGCACAAGATGGGATATTATTTCATCTGTTGTAAACTCATTATTCTTGTTTGTTTCCATCATTTCTCGATAAACCCTTGAAAAACCATGCAGGCGCATCTCATCAAGTTTTTGCATCGTTGCTGTTTGATTCATAATCGTTTAGTGTGTTAAATGATTTATTTGTATATCTCTTTTCCCCTGATGTTTTCATGTAAAGGAAGTTTTAAGTTCATATCAATGTATTCATCTATTTTATGGACATTGTTTTTCAGAGCATTGTCAATAAAGCGGAAGGATATGGTGTTATATTCCAATGCTCTTTTACACACTTTTTCCATTTCTTCCGCTTTATATTTCTTTCCAAGATTCAATACTCCAAGGCAGGACTTAAATGCCTGTTGCGGGTGTTCTTTGCTTTCTATCAATAAACCAATAAATGTTTCGACAGATCCGCCTAAACTCGATGCCCATTTGGTAAATCGCTCTGTGTTCCATCCTTCCACAAATTGATGGGATGAAGGCATATGCTCTTTAATAGTAGTATATCCATATTTATTACGGTTTCTCTTATGTAAAGCAATACGGACATTTTCATGGTAGATCTCCACCATTCGGCCTGTATAAACTGTTTTTACCTTCTTGCCGGTAAATTGACAAGGGACACTATAATAGTGCTTATCTTCTTTCAGATAGATGTGATGATGGAACTCAACTCTTGATATCTGGTATTGCCTTATTTCATATCGCTCCGCAGGAAGTGGCTGAAGTTCATTCTTTTCTATCTCATTAAATAACTCGCGCCGGCTCATTTCAAGGCGCTGGAAGGATGCATTATTGACCATCTCTAACCGTTCTCGGATTGACTCATTAAGTTCATGCAGGGAGAAGAATGTCTGATTTCGCAGTGGAGCAAATATTCTCTGGTATACTATTCGTACCGCGTTTTCCACCAGTGGCTTGTCTTTGGGTTTACTGGGACGGGTCGGCAATATTACAGTTCGGTAATGCTTTGCAAGGTCGTCATAAGTGGCGTTTAGCAATGGTTCATAATTGCAAGCTTTGGTAACGGCCGATTTAAGATTATCAGGACATATACCCTTTGTTACACCACCATAATACTGCCAGGCATTCTCATTTGCCCATATCCAGTCTTCCAATTGCTGGCTTTTTACTGCCTCCACATAAATCAACTGACGGGCACCAAGCACTGTCAGGAAGATCTCCGCATCATGGACCTC
>JAAZCL010000200.1 GCA_012513315.1 Bacteroidales bacterium
ACGATATGCTCTTAAAAAGAGGGTTATCGCAACTAGACATGGCTACCTATAAAGAGCAGTTTTGTTTTCCTGTAAAGACATTTCAAACCTTAGTTGGATTTGACTTCGATAAAGAGCCTTTTGAGGAGGTTGCCATTGAATATCACTCTACATACAAACAGTATGAAAATGAAATCACATTAAATGAAGATGCCCTTTATGTGATCGATATGTTATATGAGCAAGGCAAACGCCAATATATCCTCTCTGCGGCTATGCAAGAGGTTTTGGTTAAGATGCTTAAAAAATTTAATATAGCCGATAAATTTAATGGTATTTATGGTATTAGCGATGCCCATGCATCGGGGAAAATAGAGAGAGGTAAGCAACTAATGAAGGATAATGCGCTAGATCCTAAGAAAACACTAATTATAGGAGATACTTTGCACGATGCCGAAGTAGCAAAAGCTATGGGTATAAATTATTTATTATATAGTGGTGGGCATAACAGCTTTGAGCTTTTGAGTAAAAACGCAAAGGTAATAGGGAGGTTAAGAGAGTTGGTATCGTTTGGCTAGAGCAAAAGATAATATCTCACACAATATTATGATGATAAAAACACTCAAACTATTCCTTTTAACCACTTTAATATTTATTACCGGTTGTAATGGAGATGTTTTTGTTGATGACTTTCTTCCCGGAGGACACGAAGAAATTACCATCTCAGAAAATGATAATATTAAAGAAATTAACTTCAAATCAGATAACTGGAATTTATATAATGTTGTTTGTGAGAAGGACTATTTATTTGCCAATGCATACACCCTTGATGGAGAGCTCACCCACCTACCATTCGATGAAAAAGAACTAGGAACAGTTCATTACACTAGTGACTATATAGATTTTTATGTTGAGAAAGTGAGCGGCAACAAGCTAAAAGTTACACTTAATGAAAACCTACATAATGAAAATGCAGAATTATTGATAATAGTAGGCAACGAGTATAAACAAGAATACATCAAAATGGTGCTGGCACCAACAAGTAAATATCAGATAGACAGCGTGGTTTACGATTGGGGTAAATTTGAAATTTATGAAGGTAATTTAAAAGAAATGGAGAATCTTATTGTTTATAATAAGTTTTCTTCCTCACCTGTAACAATTAAGGTCTATCCATTTAGAAAATCAACGCATGAAATTAGTTTTTATGATCCAACTTTAACATGGGATAAAGAAGTATTCAGTAGGTTGTTTGGCATACCACTACCCGAAATAATCATTCCAGATATAGTAGATTCAAAGCCTGTTCTTAATGAAACTAAAGTTACATTTGGAATTAGAAACCAACAACTTAAAACAGATTTAGACAAGGAACTTTTTGTTGATGTAACAATAGACGGGTTCGATAATAGAAAAATAAGTGTTTTTAATCTAGTCAGGATATATACTGTGCCTTACAGTATTTATTTATCAAACGCTAAAACTGGGAAACATCGCATTTTTAAAGGAGTACTACATAGTGAGGAACCCATAGATTATTTAATCCTTAAACAGGTGTTGGATGAAAACTAAGACAAATAAGATTACATTTAAAACAGCTGTAAGCTTTATATTGTTGATGCTCATTTCGATTAATACTCATGCCAATAATAAAGATTCTACTACCAGAGAAATCATACATTTGATAGGTGTGGATTTAAGGCCTGGACACGTATTCTCTACTCATGTGTTTTTTGAAGGTGCTAATAATGCACAACAGAAAATAAACTCTACACTTTCAGGACATTTGAAGTATGGGTTTAAGTTTGCTCCTGAAACTCGTTTAGGTAATATATATCCATATGCCATACAGGGTATAGGTGTTGGCTATAATACATTTTTCAACTCTTCGGAACTGGGTGAGCCACTAAACATTTACATCTTCCAAACATCAAGGATTGCAAACATTACTCAAAATTTATCATTCGATTATGAATGGAATTTTGGCACTTCAATAGGATGGAAAAAATATGATAAAGAAAAGAATCCACTAAATATGGTAGTCGGATCAAACACGAATGCTTATATCAATCTTGGCTTCTTGCTTAACTGGCAGATTTCATCTAATACAAACCTTCGTGGCGGTGTTGGTGTTACACATTATTCCAATGGAAATACAAGTTATCCCAACTCTGGTGTTAACACTATAGGAGCCTCAGTTGGTGTAACACGTTTTTTTGGAAACAATGAAAAAAGCGCATATCCTTATCGTCCAACGCAAAACTACTTGTTTAACACCTATATTAATTACGATCTTATAGTTTATGGTGCAACACGAAAAAAGGGTGTATTCCCTGAAAACTCTAACCCCATGCTCGTCCCTGGCTCTTTTGGTGTAGCTGGACTAAACTTTAATCCATTATATAATTTCAGTAAATATTTCCGTGCGGGGGCTTCTCTCGATCTGCAGTATGATGAAAGTGCCAACATTGGCAAACATATTGCCAATGATTATATACCTGAACCCGAGAATCTTAAATTCTACAGACCTTCTTTCAGAGAGCAGTTTTCTGCAGGTATCTCATTACGTGCAGAGATTGTAATGCCTATATTCTCCATTAATCTGGGAGTAGGAAAGAACTTTTTGTGTAAGGGAGATGATACGAATTCATTTTACCAAACTTTTGTGTTAAAGACAAATATTACTGACAACCTGTTCCTGCATACTGGTTATCAGCTTTACCGTTTTAAAGATCCTAATAATCTAATGTTAGGGCTAGGTTACAGATTCAATGCTAAATAATGGAAATCATTTGCTCTGTTACGATATATACTAGGTGAAAATATCGAGGAATTACATTCTTTGATATGGCCGATTCGTATGGCTCCCACCCTTATGTGGGTCATGCAATTAAAACCATGCCTCGTGAGAAAATTACACTTCTTACAAAGATATGGACGCATGAAGATGGGTCGGACAGGAATACGCCTGTTAGTGAGTCGCTCGATCGCTATCGCGAAGAGATGGGAACCGATTATTTAGATATAGTTCTAATGCATTGTCTAATGCAACCAGGATGGAGCAACAATCGCAATCATTATATGGACAATACACCCGATGTTGTAAGTGATCTACTTGGAAAAGCTAAAAAGAAAGGTATTGGTGTAATTGGAATGAAGATTTTTGGAGAAGGCAGACATGTTGGTGATCATGAAAGAGAACAATCGATTAAGTATGCCCTTTCAGATGGAAATACTCACTGCATGACTTTAGGGTTGGAGTCTATTGCACAGGTTGACGATGCTGTTGAAAGAGTAATGAGGTTGGCTTAAATTACTTAAAATCTTTTCTTAACATTCTGATTGAATTTAATATAGCAATAAGTGAAACTCCCACGTCAGCAAACACCGCTTCCCACATTGAAGCTATACCAAATGCACCTAATAGCATTATAAGCGACTTTACTCCCAAGGCAAACACAATATTCTGAATAACTATTACACGAGTAGAACGTGCTATCTGTATAGCCGTAGCAATTTTTGATGGATGATCGGTCTGAATCACAACATCTGCTATCTCAATGGCAGCATCAGCCCCCATACCACCCATGGCAATTCCCACATCACTAATAGCCAATGCCGGTGCATCGTTAATTCCATCACCTACAAAAACAACCAAATTGTCTTTATCCTTCTTTAGCTCTTGAATATGATAAACCTTATCTTCAGGCAACAAATCACCATAAGCAAGGTTCATATTCAACTTTTCAGCTACATCATCTACAATAGATTTTTTATCACCACTCAGCATCATTATGGTTTTTACACCTAGTTTTTTAAGTTGCCTTATTGCGTTCCGGGAGTCTTCTTTCACTTTATCAGAAATCACAAAATAGCCTGCATATTGATTATTGATTGCAATTATAACTGTAGTTTCTTTAATATCATCTATTTTCTTTTCGTATTCAACTTCGTAAAGCTTCATCAATTTTGAATTTCCTGCCAAAACCTCTTGTCCATTAATAAAACCCTTCATACCATGTCCTGCTATCTCTTCTACTTCCTTAATATTGTTGTTTGAAGGAACAATATTCGGAAAATACTCCAAAATTGCTTTAGCTATCGGATGATTTGATTGCGACTCAAGCCCCACTGCAAATTCAATCATTTTTTCCTTCTCAGGATATACCGACACAATATTCTGTACCTGAAAAACTCCTTCAGTTAGAGTGCCGGTCTTGTCAATCACCACGGTATTAGCCTTTGCTATCATATCAAGATAATTTGCCCCTTTAAACAGAATTCCATTACGTGAAGCTGCACCAATACCTCCAAAATAACTTAATGGAATTGATATAACTAATGCACATGGACAAGAGATTACCAAGAACACCAGTGCACGGTATAGCCAGTCAGAAAACAGATAATCCGCAACAATAAAAGAAGGAATTACTGTTATTGCCAATGCAAGCGCAAATACAATTGGAGTGTAAATTCGTGCAAACTTACGAATGAAAAGTTCCGTTTTAGATTTTCGAGACGATGCCTCTTGCACCATTTCCAATACGCGAGCAAGAGAGCTATCTTCATATTTCTTCTCTACATTGATATCAACAACACTGTTAAGATTTACCATACCTGCTAATACCTGTTCACCCTCACGTATGGTTCTCGGTACACTTTCTCCTGTTAGTGCAGACGTATTAAAACTTCCTTTGGATGACAATAATGTGCCGTCCAAAGGTGCTTTCTCCCCTGCTTTAACCTGCAATATTTCACCTATAGAAACTGACTCAGGAGAAACAACTGATGTTACTCCGTTTCTTACAACCGTTGCACTATCAGGTCTAACATCCAGTAAAGATTTAATATTCTTTCTTGCTTTTAATACCGCCGAATTCTGAAACATCTCTCCAATTGTATAGAACAACATAACGGCAACTGCCTCAGGATATTCACCTATAAAGAATGCACCCATCGTGGCAACAATCATTAAAGTAAACTCGTTAAAGAAGTCCTTTTGTAGTATAGCATTCCCCGCATGTTTAAAAGCAGGCAGTGCAACAGGCAGATAAGCAATAATATACCAAAACAGTCGTATATTGCCTGTGAAGAATAATGGTTTTAATATAAAATCAAGCAGAACACCACCAATAAAAAGGGCTACAGTCACTATTATCGGCATGTAGGTTTTCCATGCCGATTCGTTCAGTTCAGTATTTGAACTAATTTCTCCACAACCACAACCAACATCTTTATTGCAATTAACTTCTATATTTTTATTGAAATTAGGATCTTTATAATTATCCAAATCAACTTCCATATTTTTAAAAGAATCTTGTGCCATATATTTGTAATTTTATACGGCAAAGTTAAGTTGAATATCCCGCAACTTAGTTGCAATAAAGCATAAGCAGATTTTGGTATTGTAGTAAGATTATTGTTGATTTCTAATTCCAGAACCAGAGCATTTATCACAAAGCCCTTTCATTACAAAATTAATGTTTTCGAGTAAGAATTTATCTGGCAATTGAACAGGAGGAATTGATATACTCTCGAGAC
>JAAZCL010000201.1 GCA_012513315.1 Bacteroidales bacterium
ACTGTTGGCTTGTTGGATGTGCAAAGACCACCATAGTGATTGGCATCACATACTCAGGTAAATTTAAAAGCTCAATATGGGTTTCACTTTGCTCTAGGATGTCCCCAATATAACAAGATCCAATATGAAGGCTCTCTGCAGCAATAACGGCAGTCTGAGCAGCAATCAATGCATCGCTACAGGCTAGAAGAAGATTACCTTCCTCTGGTTTGGCAGGAGCTCCCCTATCACATCCACTGAGTCTAAATTTTTTCATCCACCGTCTATAATCCGCACAAAAAATTAAGACCATAGACGCTTTTGCAATGAAAGGTTGATGATCGCATGTTTCGGAGAGCTTTTCCTTTAACAGCTGGTCTGTGACGTCAATTATAGAATAGAGCATCATATTTCCTGCTGTGGGTGCCCGCATGGCAGCCGATAATATCAGTTGTTTATCTTCTTTGGTTATTGGGTCATGGGAAAAACTTCGGATTGATTTTCGATTTTGTAGAAGTTCTATGGTTTTGTTCATGAACATCCTCTCCTTTAAATTAAATAAAATACTATTACATCAGTCTATCAAAAATTTACCAAAGAAACCTTAACCGCTGGTTCTAAGTCCTTATTTTATAGATGAAGAAGCTAATTAAGTTTATTTTACCATAACAGATAATTTCAACTCTTAAGATTTTGTGCCTTAATAGTATGGTGAAACCTAACAGTTAAGTCTTATTTTTATAAAAATTTGTTAAAGTCCAGACAAATACATATAGGAATGTTATTGTGTAGATGAAAAGTCAGAATATTTCAAATTCATTTTTGTGAGGAGGGTATTATGAAAAAGTTTCTCGCCATGTCTATTGCTTTCCTAATGGCTCTATCTTTTGTTGCTTGCGGTAAAACTGCAGTAGTTGAACCCGAAGTTGAAACTCCACAAGTAGAAAGTCCCCAAGTGGAAACCCCAGGAGAATCTGAAGTTGCCACCACCTACGTTGAACGGGATGACTGGGATGCTTTTGTAAAAACCAATGTGAACGCGTTTATGGATATGTATGGTCACGGGTCTAACAATTATGATGAAAATTCTTATGTGGTTTTCGACTTTGACAATACTTGTTCTATCTTTGATATTGAAGAACAGCTTGCGGTCTATCAACTTCAACAAATGGCTTTCGTGTTTACTCCTGAAGATGCAGAAAAAATTCTTCTTACTGAACTAGGTGATGCTCAAATGCTCCGGGGAACGGATTATAGCGAAGTCGATTCTAGCTATAATGACTGGGTTACTGACATCACTGCGGCCTATTCCTACCTTTATGACACCTACGGCCCTTTTACAGCTAAAGGTCTTGATGATGAAGCCGTCATTAAAGTGCAAGCTGATCCTCAATGGATCGAGTTTGCAACTAAAATGCGAGCCATGTATGACTTAGTCTATGATAGTGAGTCTGCATCTGTGGCCTACCCATGGGTACTCTATTGGTTTACGGGTATGACTGAAGAAGAAGTTTATGATCTTGCTCTGGCTTCCCACAATTACTATGGGGCAGTGGAGACTTCAGAAGTTACTTGGTCTACCTCATTAGAAGGTTCGAAAGTTGGTGCGGTAGAATACACTTGGACTTCTGGCACCGGTGTTCCTGAAAACATCAAAGAACTCTGGGCAGCTCTCCAGGCTAATGGCATCGAAGTATGGGTTTGCTCAGCATCAGGCATCGATCCCATCCGGGCGGCCATCGATGCATTTGGGCTTCATGAATATTGCACTGGAGCCATCGCCATGTCTCGTGTGCTAGAAGATGGGAAATATGTAAATGCATATGA
>JAAZCL010000202.1 GCA_012513315.1 Bacteroidales bacterium
ATAGGCTAACAAAAAATATTCCGTCTAAATTATTTAATGCTACAGCAAGAATGGTTTCTGGAATAAAATTGCACGATTTTAACTGTGGACTGAAGGCATATTCAAAGCCTCTGGCCAAAAGCATTGAGGTGTATAACGATATGCACAGATACATTCCGGTATTGGCAAAGAATGCCGGGTTTACTAAAATAGGAGAGAAGGTGGTGCAGCACCAAGCTCGTAAGCATGGCAAGAGTAAGTTTGGGACGAGCAGGTTTTTTAATGGCTATCTAGACCTGGTAACGCTTTGGTTTTTGAATAAGTTTGGGAAAAAGCCTATGCATTTTTTCGGACTTTTGGGAAGTGCAATGTTTTTTATAGGGTTTATTTCAATAATAATGGTTGGAGCTATAAAACTGTACGATATGCATCACAACAATCCTTATCAACTTATTACCGACTCACCCTATTTTTACATTTCTCTTACAATGATGATCTTAGGAACGCTCCTGTTCTTGGCGGGCTTTTTAGGCGAACTAATTTCTAGAAACTCGCCCGAGAGAAATCATTATAGAATTGAAAAAGAGCTTTATTGAAAGATTTAGCTACTAATATTTGGGAAATGAAATATCAGTATACTTAATGATAAAATATCGGTATACTTTTGGAATATAAACAGTTTAGAAGACTAGTTGTAGGCTATTAAAATTAGAAGCAATATTATGAGGTTTAAAAACAGATTGGATTTTAATGGGAAGACGATAAATTTCTTTTTGTTGCTTTTCTCTTTTTCTATACTTTTTTCTTGTAACTCTGATAATAAAAAGAAGGAGTATACTGATTACTTTCAGGAGAATGGAGAAATCTTTACTACTTCGTATAATATAAAATATGCTTATAGTAGATCGCTGAAGAACGAAATTACTGATGAGCTGAATAGATTTGACTTATCTCTGAACCCATTTAAAAAGAACTCAATAATAACTAAGGTTAATAATAATGAACCGGTTGAACTGGATTCTTTTTTTGTTGATGTATTTAATAAGTCGGTTGAAGTTTCGAAAAACAGTAATGGCTATTTTGATATTACTACTTCTCCATTAATTAATGCCTGGGGATTTGGATTTGAGAACATGGATAGCGTAACACCTGAGCTAATTGATAGTTTAAGACAATTTGTGGGGTATGAAAAAATAGCGATTAATGAAAACGGTGAGGTTATAAAAACTGATTCGAGGGTTCAAATAAACACATCTGCTATTGCTAAGGGTTACTCTTGTGATGTGGTTGCAGATCTGTTAGAGAGTTATGGTATTGAAAACTATATGATTGAGATTGGTGGTGAAGTAAGTGCTAAAGGTGTGAATGAGAAAGGGGTATGCTGGCGTATTGGTGTAGATAAACCTAATGATGAGGCAATTTTTATTGAACATGATCTTCAAGTTATCATCTCTCTTTGCGATAAATCATTGGCAACGTCAGGCAATTATCGAAATTTTTATGTGAAGAATGGAAAAAAATTTGCTCATACAATTAATCCTAAAACAGGGTATCCATCTGAGACAGATATATTGGGTGCAACTGTTATTGCAGACGATTGTATGACTGCTGATGCGTACGCTACTGCTTTTGTTGCGATGGGGCTTGATAAGTCTATAGAAGCAGCAAAAGGGCTTGGGGGTGTGGACTACTATTTTATCTTTGCTAATGAAGATGGTACTTTTGGCACTGTCTATTCCACTGGTTTTGAACAGTTTTTTACTAAAAAATAAAGTGAAGTATTATGTATGATATTGAAACTAAAAATGGTTATATCTTCCAGATGTCTAAAACTGATGAGATAGGAATAACTGTTTATTATAATATTTATGATACTGTATACGGCAGGATGTTGATTGCTTCTACGGAGATAGGTGTCTGTTTTGTAGCTCTGGGAGAAGAGTCTTTTATGCTTGATGAACTTAATAATGAATATGCGAAGGCTGTGCTTGTAAAGGAAAATAAAAGTATTCATAATGACACAATTTTATTGATTGAGAATCCGTTGGCTGAGATAAATATTCCTTTTCATATTAAGGGAACTGATTTTCAAATGAAAGTATGGGAGGAGCTATTAAAGATACCTGCTGGGAGTAAGAGCAGCTATAAAATTATTGCCGAAAATATTGGTAGGCCCAAGGCTGTAAGAGCAGTGGGTACTGCAGTTGGACAAAATCCTATATCGTGCCTCATCCCTTGTCACAGAGTGGTTCGCTCTGATAACACACTGGGTGGCTATCACTGGGGTTTGGAGATTAAGAAACAACTATTAGAAAGAGAGTCTTTAAATATTAATCAATAATATGTTTTCTGATTATTGATTAATATCTTGGCTATTTAATTATTTGAATAATAAATTTATTTTCACAATCTATTATTAACGGAACAATAAGCTATATGATAATTAACTACTTACGAGCTGCTTTATTAAGTCTATTTTTAATATCTATATCAGTCAACGCCATGCTGGGGCAGGATAATGAAACTGAGTCGTATCCAACTGTAAAGTTTGATGGTTCTTTGAAAAATAAGTTTGAGTATGCAATTGATAATAATATGTCGCGATTTTCGGTCCGTAACTCGCGAGTTGGTATTAGGGGCGATGTAAATCATTTTCTTGGATATCGTGTGCAACTTGATCTTAACGATGAGGGTGATTTTAAGGTGCTGGATCTTAGCGGGGTTATAAGACCTGCTGAGGGTCTTACTTTTACTTTTGGGCAGACAAGTATACCACTTTTTAACTCATACGTGACAACTCCGGCTGATATGATGTTTGCAAACCGGACTTTTTTGGCTAAATATTATTTAAGTACGCGAGATTTGGGACTTAACGCAAAGTACAAGTTTAATATGGGTGTAGTTCCTACTAATCTTGAGTTTGGCGTTTATAACGGCAATGCTATTAACGATCCGGTTTGGAAAAGTAATTTATCGTATGGGGGTAGAGTTGAATTTGGAAGCATGGATGGATTGAGGTTTACTGGTAAGGTGTATGATTATCCGAATAACGACTCTACAAATTTTTTGTTTTATGGAGCTGATTTAAGATATGAAATAAATAACTTTAAGGTTGAAACCGAAATAATGAAGAAAGATAGTAGGACTGACTTCCATAGTGATATGCTTTCTTATTATATACAAAGTGCTTATAGATTTCCTATTAAAAATAAATTCTTTGATTACTTCCTCCCGGCTGCTAGATGGGATGCTATTGATGCAAACTTTGATGAGAGAGGATTTGACACTAACAGGCTAACTGTAGGTTTGGGATTGGGATTTGATGATACAAAATTCTCATCTATAATTAGGTTAGATTATGAGTTATACTTCGTAAACAATAGCATGTCGATTTTTAATAAGAATGATCAGATGGATTCTGACAAAATAACTGTTGAGCTATTATTGACTTTTTAATATCAATATAAATAAAAACACTTTAATTAAAATTCATGATTATGAATAGGATAGTATTATTTCTAAGTTTTATTTTTCTTGCTTTAACCTCTTGTAATGTAGATAATTCTCCAAAGCAACTATTTGATGGTGAAAGTACTGATAAGTGGCAAATAGCAGGTGACGTAACTGTTGACAATGGTGTTTTGCTACTAAATGATGGTGCTGCTTTGACTCTGAAAAGTGGTAGCTATAGCGATTTTGAACTGAATGTGAAAGCCCGAACTGTAGGTAATGGTAAAGGTTATATCGCTTTTCATACCAATAGCCCAGATAATGGATATAAGGTTGCTCTTAATAACGACCTTGAAAGTTCGCAATGGTGGACAAAGACTGGAAGTTTGCTTTCGGTAAGAAACTTGACTAAATCCGTAGTTAATACTAATGAGTGGTTTGATTTAGATATACGTGTGGAAGGAAAAGCAATTACTGTTTCACTTAATGGCAGTAAGGTTGTTGAATATATTGAACCTGCCTCACCCTACCGTACATCTAATCATGCAACTAAATTACTCTCGAGCGGAAAGTTTGCAATTCAAAGTACTGAGGGTACAATAGAATTTGAGTCTATTGAGGTTACTCCTTTAAGCTCAACTGCAGATACTGCTCTACAGCAGACTTTGGCTATTGACGAAACAACAGATCATATTATAAAACTTCATCAGGAGAATTTTCCTGTGCTTGATTATCATGTTCATCTGAAGGGATTAAGTGCAGAGGAAGCTGCTAATCAAGCTCGTAAATATGGAATAAACTATGCTCTTGCTCCCAATTGTGGTGTGGGCTTTCCTATAACAAACGATGAAGAGGTTTTGGAGTATATAGAAGATATGAAAGGACAGCCATTTATTCAGGCTATGCAAGGTGAAGGACGCGAATGGCCTCAAACGTTTTCTGCAGAAATAAGAGAGATGTTTGATTATGTTTTTACTGATGCTTTAACATTTACAGATACTAAGGGCAGACGTACTCGTCTATGGATTCCGGAAGAGGTGTTTATTGAGGATGAACAACAGTATATGGATCTTATTGTGCAAAAGATTGTGGATGTTATGCAAGAGCCTATGGATGTTTATGTAAATCCAAATTTCTTGCCGGATGTTATGAATGATCGTTATGATGAGTTCTGGACTGACGAGAGGATGGATAAGGTGATTGATGCCTTGGTTAAGACAGAGAAGGCTCTTGAAATTAATCATAGATATGAAATTCCAAATAAAGCTTTTATACTTAAAGCTAAAGATGCAGGGCTTAAATTTACTTTCGGCACAAATAACGCTGAGGGTGATTTTGGAAAAATGGAGTATTGCATAAAAATGAAAGAAGAGTGCGGTTTAACTGCTGAAGATATGTATAAACCTAACATGATAATGTGATTTGCCAATTAGCTCCTATATAAACTGATAATAACTATATTGGTAAAACTTATAAGCCAAATATGATAATAACTAAATTGGGATAATGAATAAAATAATAACCAAAGAATACCTTTCTGAAAGAGTGGTTCGATTTGAAGTGGAAGCCCCATTAATTGCTAGAAGCAGAAAAGCAGGCCATTTTGTAATTGTGAGAGTTGGCAAAAAAGGAGAAAGAGTGCCCTACACTATTGCTTCGGCAGATAAAAATAGAGGCACTATTACACTGGTTGTACAACGTGTTGGCAAATCTTCCGAAAAACTGTGCCTGCTTGAACCTGGTGAATATATAACCGATATGGTAGGGCCACTTGGTAAGGCTACTCACATAGAGAATTTTGGCACTGTAGTTTGCGCCGGTGGCGGAGTTGGGGTTGCTCCCATGCTGCCTATTATGGAGGCGATGAAAAATGCAGGTAACAGAGTGATTTCGGTTATTGCTGCTCGAACAAAAGAACTGATTATTCTAGAGGAGTTGGTGCGCAAGTATTCTGATGAGGTTATTATTATGACCGATGATGGTTCGTATGGCGAGAAAGGCTTGATTACTGATGGCGTAGAGAAGGTTATACAACGCGAAAATGTGAATCTTTGCATTACAATTGGACCAGCTATTATGATGAAGTTTGTATCGAAGATGACCAAGAAATATGAAGTTCCAACGGTTGCTTCTTTAAACACAATAATGGTAGATGGCACCGGTATGTGTGGCGCATGCAGGGTAACTGTGGGTGGTGAAACTAAATTTGTATGTATAGACGGACCGGAGTTTGATGCTCATAAGGTTGACTTTGATGAAATGTTGATGCGCTTGAATGCTTATAAATGATTATCTGGCAAGTTATATGAAAGAAGAATTAAAAATAGAAAGGTCTGCCGAGTGGCGTCAAGCTTTGCGTGACAATATGAAGAATAAAGATCGCATTGCTATTCCGAGGGTAAAAATGCCTGAGGTTGATCCTATTATTAGAAGTAGAAATTATGATGAGGTTAATCTTGGTCTAACGGAGAAGTTAGCTGTGGATGAATCGCACAGATGCCTAGATTGTGTAGATCCAACTTGTATAAGTGGTTGCCCGGTTGAGATAAATATACCAAAATTCATAAAATATATAGAGCGTGGAGAGTTTCTTGAAGCTGCTAAAACATTAAAAGAGACAAGTGCTCTGCCTGCTGTATGCGGAAGAGTTTGCCCACAAGAAAGACAATGCGAGAATAGCTGTTTTTATACAATTAAACTAAAGAAAGACCCTGTTGCCATAGGTCATTTAGAGCGTTTTGCAGCTGATTACGAAAGAGAGAGTGGTAGTATATCAATACCAGAAGTTAATTCCTCAAACGGCATAAAAATAGCAGTGGTAGGTTCGGGACCAGCAGGATTGGCTTTTGCAGGAGATATGGCTAAGCTGGGCTATGATGTTACTGTTTTTGAAGCGCTTCATGAATTGGGTGGTGTACTTAGATATGGTATTCCCGAATTCAGATTACCTAATGAAATTGTTGACGTTGAGATAGATGTGCTGAGTAAAATGGGTGTAAAGTTTATCACTAATTGCATTATTGGTAAAACAATTTCTCAAGAAGTTCTATTGGAAGATGGGTTTAAGGGCATCTTTATTGGAAGTGGCGCTGGGTTGCCCAATTTTATGAATATACCCGGAGAGAATCTAATAGGGGTAATGTCTTGTAATGAATATCTAACCCGCGTAAACCTTATGGGTGCAGGTGATCCTGAAAGTGATACTCCTATATACAAAGGCAAGAAAGTAGCAGTGATAGGTGGTGGAAACACCGCAATGGATGCTGTAAGAACAGCTCGCAGACTTGGTGCAGAAAGAGCTGTAATTGTCTATCGCAGATCGGAGACTGAAATGCCTGCCCGTTTGGAAGAGGTTAAGCACGCTAAAGAAGAGGGAATTGAATTTTTTACACTTCACAATCCTTTGCGTTATGAAGGTGATGACAAAGGAAGGGTGCAGAGAATGCTACTTCAGCAAATGGAATTGGGTGAACCCGATCATTCTGGAAGAAGAAGACCTGTAGAAATTGAAGGTGCAACTAATTGGATGGAGGTTGACGAAGTAATTGTTAGCGTGGGGGTATCTCCCAACCCTCTTATACCTCAATCATTTTCGGGCTTAGAAATAACGACTTGGGGTACTATAGTAGTAAATAATGATACAATGCAAACTGCAGACGATATTATATTTGCAGGTGGCGATATTGTTCGAGGGGGTGCAACTGTAATTCTTGCTATGGGTGATGGCAGGAAAGCTGCAAAATCTATGAACGACCATTTAACATCTAGGTGTTAATATGGTGAATACTTATTCTTTACAACTAGTGTTTTTTCTAATCATATAATTAAATTAAACAGTCAATGAGAATTTTAGCTGATGCGCATATACCTTTTTTAAAAGGAGTGATAGAACAGTTTGGCGAAATAGAGTATCTACCGGGTAATATGTTTACCAAAGAGTCTATAAAAGATAAAGATGCGCTAATAGTACGAACTGTAACTCATTTTGGAAAAGAAATTCTTAGTGGCAGTAATGTGAAAATTATTTGCTCGGCTACCATCGGCTATGATCACATAGACACTGAGTATTGCGACGCTAATGGTATTCGTTGGCGCACTGCTCCGGGATGTAACGCCAATTCGGTAGAGCAGTATATAACTGCCTCTTTACTTTACATAGCCGAGAAGTACAACTTCAATTTGACAGACAAAACTATTGGTATTGTGGGAGTTGGCAATGTCGGATCTAAGGTTGAAGCTGCTTGTAAAAAGTTGGGCATGAGAGTGCTATTGAACGACCCCCCAAGAGAAATTAATGAGGGCTCTTCTGGTTTTGTTGATATAGAAAAAATTAAAATAGAATGTGATTTTATTACTTTTCATACTCCTTTAACAAAAACAGGTGAATACAAAACGCTTCATTTAGCCGATGATGTGTTCTTTGATGAGGCATTGCGTAAGCCTTTTATTTTAAATGCTGCTAGGGGTGGCGTAACTAGTAATCAATCACTTAAAAAAGCTATTAAGAGCGGTAAAATCTCAGGTGCAGTAATTGATTGCTGGGAAAATGAACCAAATATAGATGTTGAATTATTGGAGTTGGTAGATATTGCTACTCCACATATTGCAGGCTATTCTGCTGATGGAAAATGGACTGCAACCCGCATGAGTATTGAAAATTTAATTGAATTCTTTAATTTAAAGGTTAACCCAAACTATTTGGAAATACCAAATCCACTTGAACCCGTTATTGACTTGCATGGAGTTTTAGAAAAAAACCAACTATCTCATAGTGTGTGGCATACTTACAATCCGATAAAAGAGAGCGAGTTATTGAAATTAAATCCTGATAAGTTTTACTGGTTTAGATCAAAATATCCATTGCGAAGAGAATACAACGCATATTCTATTGTAAATGCAACAAATTATACGATGAATATATTGAAAAATTTAAGTTTTAATGTTTAATTAACTTTCAGAAGTGTCAAAACTGTAAAAGTTTAATCGACTGGAATATTACTATTAGGGTAAATTATTTAATTAAAGTGCACATTTCTGTTAAGTTAAATAATTAGCATGCAAGTCTTTAAATATTATATCAATTAAACATAGTGTTAATAATTGCTCATAAATGAATTAAATTATCAATCTAAATAAATAAATCTGCAAACTTTGTTTTTAAGTCAAAATGAGGTAAATTTGTACCAAGAATAAATCAATGACAACTACTCCATTAAAGCGTAAATAAATATTTAGAATTAATTTATAAAATACACATCATGAAAAGAATTTC
>JAAZCL010000203.1 GCA_012513315.1 Bacteroidales bacterium
ATTCGGAACATCTAGATTCTCTTTATTCTTATGCATTAAATATGGGCTTTAAAGAGCAGGAGATTATGGATGCTATACATGACGTCTTCTATAAATTGTGCATACAGCACTCATCGTTAAATGAGATATCTAATTTAAAGACTTATCTATTTAAATCGTTGCGAAACAGATTAATAGACCTATATAGATCTAATAAAGAATTCATTGGACTGAATAGCGACTATGAAGAAAACCATAATATTTTGCCCTTTCAGTTAACTGCTTCGGGCGAAGATGAGTTAATAGAAAAAGAGGATTCAGAAGAAATAATGAGTAAAGTGGAGCATGTTTTAAATCAGCTAACCAATAGGCAGCGAGAGATTGTTTACCTTCGATTTATTCGCGAGTGTAGTTATGAGGAAATTGCTGAGATTATGAATATAACTGTTGAGACGAGTAGGAATCTTGTGAGTAAATCGCTAGCTAAATTGAAAAGATATTCTCTTTCTCTTTCATTGTTTTTATCAGTAATTGTTTGAATCTTTTCCAAAAACAATAATCACTTTCTTTATCCTCAAATACAACCACTTGATTCGTTTCTTGAAACATTAATTAATTTCATTTTAGTTAATTTTATCACTGCCCTTCAATTTTCTTGTAAATAAGCGTTATGTTTTCGATGTGAGAACGTCTATATAGTAAATAGTAATTAATATTGAATCGAAAACATTAACATAAGTGCAATGAAGATGGATGAGGGTAGTAGTTTTATAAAGTATTTGAAGGATGAAAAGTTTATTGAATGGAAACTGTTGCCTTCAGATGAATTAAAATTATTTTGGAATGAATATCTTGAAAAGTACCCTGAAGAAAAAACAAACATTGTTTTAGCTGAGGAAAGATTACGAGCCCTTTATTCCTCAAAAAGCCAATTGTCTATACATGAGAAGGATGTGTATATGAGGAAATTGGAAGAATCTTTGAGAAGCTATTCTAGAAAAAGAACAATTCGCAGGTATGCTTATATTGCTGCTGCATGTTTATCACTCTTACTTATTACGGTTTTATATTTTACTAATGAAAGTGATAAAATTGAACCTGAACTGGTAATGTCACCCGATTATATTGTAGGTAATGAACTAGAGTCTAAGGATATACTTTTTACAACTGGCAATAACACATCATCATTCAGTAAGAATATTGAAATAGAAATTCAAAGTGGCAACAGGGCTAAAATTAAAGGCAATGATTTAGTTGAAAGCGATATTGAAATTGCTCAAAATTCTATGAATAAACTTGTGGTGCCTTATGGAAAGCAATCGAAACTACAACTGCCCGATGGCACGAAGGTGTGGTTGAACTCTGGCTCTATACTTGAATTTCCTACCAACTATGATGGTGAAACTGTTATGGTGAGGCTATCGGGAGAGATGTACATTGAAGTGAAGCCTGATAACAAAAGAGTTTTTATTGTTAATACTCCTGATTTTGATGTAAGAGTATTTGGAACAAAATTTAATGTCACCTCTTATGATAAATTTAATTCGTCTGTAGTGTTAGTAGAAGGTAGCGTGGGACTTAGTTCCAACAAGAATAAAGAAATAATGCTGATTCCTAGCGAGCAGGCTATTCTTACAGAGACGGGTGGCTTTGTGAAAGAAAGTGTTGATGTAAATTTGTTTACCAGTTGGAAAGATGGTTATCTGACATTTAACGAAACGCCTATTCTTGAAGCTCTTAAACAGATTGAAAGGTATTATAATTTATCGTTTAAGTTTGATGAGAACATTGCATTTAGCGGCAACACTTGCACAGGGAAGATTATATTGTCTGACAACCTTGACAACGTGCTAACTACCCTAACATTAATATCGTCTACAAATTACAAGAGAGAAAATAATTCTATTTACATATATAAAAACAATTAAATAATAATGCCTATGAACAATGTATATCTAAAGCAAAAAAGTCGAACGATATTCGCACTATCGTTCGACCAGAATAATTCTAATTACCTCATATATTAATAATTAAAATCGTTTAAAGATATGAATAAAATTTCTATTGAGGGGGTCATCCCCATCGATAACTTAAAACATTTGCTGAAAATTATGAGAATAACTGTATTCCTATTTTTATTTAGCGTCCTGTTTGCACAGGCTTCAATAGGATATTCACAAAGCACAGAACTCAAAATAAGACTTAAATCGGCTTCAATTCAGGAGATATTAAATGAAATTGAAAAAGAAAGTGATTATAGGTTTGTTTTTGATAGTAATACTAAAAAGATAGTAGATAAAACTGTTACTCTTTCAAACAATGCACTTAGTATTGAAGAAATATTGAGAGAGGTACTTTCTAATACTAACCTGGCATATAAGATATTAGACAATCAGATTGTTATTTATCGAGATGAAACTAAAAAGGTAACGGAAGATATCTCGAGTTTGATTTCAGAGATAATAACTCAACAGAAGCAGCAGGTGTCTGGTAGAATTACAGATCAGAATGGTGAGGCTATTATTGGTGCAAATATTATTGAAGTTGGCACTACTAACGGAACAGTTACTGATATAGATGGGAACTTTTCTATTGGAGTTGAGGAGAACGCTTTTTTGAATATTAGCTATATTGGATATTTAGAGCAGACAATTAATACGTCGGGAAGAAATAATATAAATATTGTTCTTACGGAAGACACTAAAGCACTTGATGAACTCATTGTCATTGGCTATGGATCTGTAAGAAGGGGTGATGTAACTACAGCCGTCTCTACTGTTTCTCTGGACGATTTAAATGAACGCCCAATAGTGTCAGCTGCACAAGCAATACAGGGTAAGGCAGCGGGTGTAAATGTATATAGACCAAGTGGTACGCCGGGAGGAGAAATTGTAGTGCGTGTGCGTGGTACAACTTCTTTTAATGGTAGCAACGACCCGCTTTATGTGGTTGATGGTGTTCCTGTTGATAATATAAACTTTCTTTCTCCTACCGATATTTCAGGTATACAGATTCTTAAAGATGCATCTTCGGCAGCTATTTATGGTTCGCGTGCAGCAAATGGCGTTGTACTTATAACTACCCGTCAGGCCTCTGGGGAAGCTAAGATATCGGCAAATATTCAGATGGGTGTAAGTAGGGTAAGCAACCCAATTGAGTCTCTTAATGCCAGTCAGTATAAAGATTTAATAGATGAGCTCAGACCTGGTGCAATTCCTGAAGGAATAACCGATAAAACAGATTGGTTTAAAGAAGTATATGGAACAGGAATTACTCAGAACTACCAGTTGCAAGTTTCTGATGGTAATGAACGATTGAGATACTTTATTTCTGGTGGATACTTGGATGAACAAGGTGTTTTGAGCTCAGCCTTTTTTAAAAGATTTAATTTCAGAACTAATGTTGAGAGTCAGATAAGAAGCTGGCTTCATTTTGGGGTAAATGTATCTTACTCAGACAATACAAGCAATGGTGTAACAACCGGACAGGGCTCTAATCGTGGAGGGGTTGTTTTAGCTGTAGTAAATCTACCTACTTCTGCAACTATTATAAATGAGCAAAGTGGTTTATATAACCGTCTTTTTTATGGACAGAATATTGCTAATCCTATAGAGGAAATTGAAAACGGCAAGAATAATAAAAACAATGAGAACCGACTAATTGGATCGGCAAATGCAACTATAACTTTTATGCCAGAGCTTAATCTTAAGTCGACATTCACTTTAGATAGACGTAATGGCAACAACACAGGATTCACTCCCCCTTCTCATGGTGCAGACCGAAATGATTGGGGTAATGCATGGGATACTCGCAATATGAATTCATTATTGGTGTTTGATAATGTGTTGACATATAAAAACACATTTGCAGAGAAGCACAACTTTGAAGCTATGGCTGGTACTTCGTGGACCGATTCGCAATGGTCGCAAAGCTACATAAATGGTTCGCACTTTAAAGATGGAAGTATTAAAACTCTTAATGCAGCAAATAAGATTGGATGGGACAATACAGGTTCAAGTGCATCACAATGGGGGATTTTTTCAATGTTTGGTAGACTATCATATAATTATGAGAGTAAGTATCTGTTTACTTTTAATATAAGAGAAGATGGATCTACTAAACTGCATCCCGACCACAGGTGGGGCACATTCCCTTCTATGTCTGCAGCATGGCGTTTATCTTCAGAGGGTTTTATGCAGGATATTGACTGGGTAGACGACCTGAAGGTAAGAGGCGGTTGGGGACAAACAGGTAACCAGTCGGGTATTGGTGATTTTGCATATTTACAAAGGTATAACATTGCCAGACAAGCGTGGTTTGAAACTGGTAAAGAAGATTCGTTGCCACTGATTACACAAGCCAATTTAAGAACATCTGATCTTACTTGGGAAACTACAAATCAGTATAACATTGGTGTGGATGCAACTCTTTTTAGCAACAGA
>JAAZCL010000204.1 GCA_012513315.1 Bacteroidales bacterium
CAATACTTTTAAAAGTTTAAGATAAATCTTGAGATTTGCTTTGTCATTTTGTTTTCGTTCTTTATATATTTCGTAAGCAGTGTTTAGCAACGCATTGACGAGTAATAGCGTAATGATTGTAAAGTATGTTCCAGTAATAGTATTAATAAATTTCCGTATTGTATCTGAAGCAATAAATATATCTATCCAAAAGAAAATTATACCGAATAGGTAATAAGATATTATTTCAAAGCACTTGTTTTCGAATAACTTATCATCCCAATCAGTTTTTGTGTTACGAACTAAGATAGGAATGTATTTTTGCATTAATAATTTTCCCATTTTACCGATTGTATAGGAAAGAAGAAAAATAAAAATTAATGCTAGTACAGACTGTATGAAAACTGCCCATAAGTTAGACATTCCTATACTTTCAAAAAAAATGATACTTTGCTCTCTAAGTGTTATTATATAATGATTCATTGTTAATAGATTTTATGTTGGTTCTTATTTGCATATATTTTTGTTAGTCATTTAGAGTGAGAATACTGTGAATAGGGTTTTCAGTCTTTTATTTTAAAATCAAATGCATTTTCAGCTATTTTTTCAATGCTGTTTTCATCATTGTTTGCCACATAGATACTCCCTTTATGACACATAAAAATCACACTGTTGTTATTTAACCAAACAGGTAATGTCTCTATAAAACTGTCTGATTGCTCCAACACCATTTGATTACTACCATCTATATTGGCTATACAATAGGGACCATATCTCCACCTTTGCTCCAATATTTGAGCAACGAAAAGCACTTTTGTACTATCTGGCGAAAATGTAAAACCATAATAGTAACTATCCTCTGAGGCGTAAGAATCGGCTTCATTTTTTTCATCTTCTGTATAAAAAACCATTTTATCAGTTAAACAGACGTTTGCATTATCATAAATATAGTAGGCCTCTTCGTCTATTGTTTCAAAATACTCTTCGTTTTGCTCCGTTGTGAATGCACCAAAGCTGCTTGCTATAAGTTTATAATCAAGCTCAGTATGATTAATATTATTATCAGAAATAGAGTACACACTCATTTTATCATAGTGTTGCGAGGGAGAATGAAAACCATGTTGTATTATCACTTTCCCTTCGTTGTAATAGAGTGGACTCAACGCTTTATTAGAGAATGCCTCATCATTAGAAAGTTGCCAATTAATTACCCACTCTGGTTTAATCTCCGGCTTACCAATATTTGCAGATTTGAGCCAAAAGGTGTTGTTGCGTTCTACGCTATAATACAAGGTTTCGCCTTCATCATCGAAAACGAAGTTTAAAATAGGCTCAGACTCTTCTACAAATTTTGTTTTGGTGTTTCCTTCAAAATCATGAAAGTACAATTCGCCATCAATCAAATATGCTACGGAGGCTTGCAGATAAGCATTGGCTGTAGTTGTATCTACTGTTTGCTGTTTGGTATTCACGTCTTTTTGACTGCCATTGGTGCATGCTGCAAATATGACAAGTATTGCTATTAAACAACTTGATTTTATCATTGTCATTAGGCTTTAAAGTTGAATTATTATCTTTTCCACTCTTCATTTTCCCACTTTAGGATAACGTTTTTGTTTGCTTCATAAAAATCATCGTAGTTCTCATCGTGGTCTACCAATTCATATATATCTATACTAATGGTTATAGAGGCACCGTTCCGGGGTAGTTGGTAGTAGAGATGATATGTGCCATTCATAAATTGCTGTTCAGCATATTCTCTACTCTTGGGCGACAGTTGCGAAATATCAATAAAATCGGTTAGCTTGTAGTCTTGCTCACCGCCAAGTATATAGTTGTAGTCTTCAGTGAGTTTGCCATCATCGTAGAAGAATACCCTTATCTCGCTGCCTGTTTCTGTGGAGTTATTCACAGCCACTAGTTTGCGACCATCCCTTAAATTCCAATAGCACATTTCCCAATCATATTGTGAACCTGTAAGGTTGAGGTAACCGTTTTTTACATCACAAACTCCAATAGGAGTTGACGAAATATCGAATGCTTTATCTTCGCCAATATGATTGATTAACAGCGATCTATCTTCTTTGCTTATCTCTTCCACGGGAAATACATCATCGGGTAAGAGCAGAAATATATCTTTAATGTTTACGGATTTATCATTGACTGTCTCCTCTAATAATTGTATTTCTTGCCCCATAGTTAGCAATGATTCAGCTTTAATGTTTTCGTTACTCTTACTTCTA
>JAAZCL010000205.1 GCA_012513315.1 Bacteroidales bacterium
GGTAATGGATAAACTTTATAGTCCAAATCCGGATGGTTATTGTGGAGATGAGGATAATGGGCAAACATCTGCATGGTATGTATTCTCTTCATTAGGGTTTTATCCTGTTTGTCCTGGAAGTGATGAGTATGTAATTGGAGCACCCCTTTTTGAAAAAGCAACCATTCATCTAGAAAATGGGAACAAGGTAGAAATTAACTCACCGAACAATAATCATAACACCAGATATATTGACAAAATGAAATTGAATGGTGAAGATTACACTAAGAATTATTTCAGGTATTCGGATTTAATTAAGGGAGCGAAAATTGATATTACTATGTCTGAAGAGCCTAATAAAGATAGAGGTGTAAATAAATCAGATGCTCCTTATTCATTTACACACGAATAATAGATATAAATATTTCTAATTTATAAAGATTGAAAGTGCTGAGATAGCGGACATTGATCCACTATTTCAGCACTTCTTTTTTTACTTTGACAAACACAAGTATATTACGTAAGTTGTTTTATACGAAAAAAACCGACTCTTAATAAGAATCGGTTTTCTGATAGTTGCGGAGGCAAGATTCGAACTTACGACCTTTGGGTTATGAGCCCAACGAGCTGCCACTGCTCCACTCCGCGATATTGTTTCCCTTAAACGGACTGCAAAGATAGATAAATATTTTGAATTACCAAAATTTCGCAGATTATTTTTACAATCTACTCTAAAAGCTGTATATTTGAACAAAAATACACCAACATATGGCAGACAGTTTAGTTATTATCCCAACCTACAAAGAGAAGGAGAATATAGAGAGTATTATCAGAACAGTTTTTGGACTTGAGAAAAAGTTTCATATTCTTGTTGTAGATGATAACTCACCCGATGGTACAGCAGCAATAGTTCATAAACTAATTGAGGAAGAATACTCCGACAGACTTTTTATTGAGGAAAGGAAGGGTAAACTTGGACTAGGCACCGCATATATTCATGGATTTAAGTGGGCTTTGGCACGCTCTTATGAATATATATTTGAGATGGATGCAGACTTTTCTCATAATCCTAAAGACTTGATCAGATTATATGCAGCATGCCATGATGATGGTTATGATTTTTCTGTAGGATCTAGATATTCATCGGGAGTGAATGTTGTTAACTGGCCAATGGGACGAGTTTTGATGTCGTATTTTGCATCATGGTATGTTCGTGTAATTACAGGACTGAAGATAAAGGATACCACTGCAGGCTTTGTCTGTTACAAGAGAGAAGTACTAGATACATTAGACCTTGATGATATAAGATTTAAAGGGTACGCTTTTCAAATAGAAATGAAATACACCTCAACTGTACTGGGCTTCAAGTGTAAAGAGGTGTCGGTGATTTTTGTAAATAGGCAACTGGGAACTTCCAAAATGGATACCTCAATTTTTGGTGAGGCGTTTTTTGGGGTTATGATTTTACGCTGGAGAAAGATAACAGGTAAGATTAAGCCAAAATTGAAAAGGTTATGATTCTTATTCACAAAGCTACAATAATAAACGAGGGAGATACTTTCGTTGGTTCTGTATTGGTAGAGAGAGAGAGAATCTCGAAGATTTACAGGGATGATGTTCCTGAAAGATTGATAAATGAATGTAGCAATGTAATTGATGCTAGAGGATTATACTTAATTCCGGGCGCAATTGATGATCAAGTGCATTTTAGAGATCCTGGTTTGACTTACAAGGGTGATATATCTACTGAGAGCAAGGCGGCTGTTGCAGGTGGGGTAACTTCTTACATGGAGATGCCCAATACTAATCCTCAGACTGTAACTATTGAAGAGTTGGATAAAAAATTTGAAATGGCAGCAGGTAAATCTGTTGCAAATTTTTCTTTTTATTTAGGAGCTACCAATAATAATCTTGAGGAACTAAAGAAAGTGGACAAGAACCATGTATGTGGAGTGAAGATTTTTATGGGTTCTTCTACCGGTAATATGCTTGTGGACAACGAGAGAGCTCTTCAACAGATATTTGCAGAGGTGGATATGATTATTGCTACACATTGCGAGAAAGAGGATATTATTAGAGATAATATTGAGTCGTTTAAAAAGGAGTTTGGTGAGGATTTACCAATAAAATATCACCCTCTTATTAGAAGTGAAGAGGCGTGTTATCAATCTTCTGCGCAGGCAATTGAGTTGGCTGATAAATATGGCTCACGACTGCATGTACTTCATTTGTCTACTGCTAGAGAACTTACATTGTTGAGCGATTCTACTATAGAAGATAAAAAAATAACAGGTGAAGTTTGTGTTCATCATCTTTGGTTTACTGACAAGGATTATGACAAATATGGAGCTAAAATAAAATGGAATCCTGCAGTTAAGACAATAAATGACAGAGAAGCTCTTAGAAGGGGTCTGTTGAATAACAAGCTTGATGTTGTTGCTACCGATCATGCTCCTCATTTAATGAGTGAGAAGGAGGGGGGGAGCTTGAAAGCTGCATCGGGGGGACCACTTGTTCAACATTCACTTCAAGTGATGTTTGAAATGGTGCATGAGGGTTTTTTTACTCCCGAACTTGTAGTGGAAAAGATGTGTCACGCTCCTTCAAAATTATTTAAGGTAAGAAACAGAGGTTTTATCAGGGAGGGCTATTATGCCGATTTAGTATTGTTGGATTTTAATGAGAAGTATACAGTTACAAAGGATAATATACTTTATAAGTGCAGCTGGTCTCCATTTGAAGGTAAAACATTTAATACTACAGTGAAGATGACATTTGTTAACGGAAACTTAGTTTATGATAATGGTGTTGTCATAGATAATCAGTACGGGATGGCTCTTGATTTTAATTAATATTTAAAATAGTGAGATTTTTATTTACAATTCAAGGAGAGGGTAGGGGACACTATACGCAAGCTCTTTCTTTATCTGCATTGCTTCGCAAACATGGCCATGAAGTAGTGGGTGTGTTAGTTGGTACAAGCGATAACAGGCAGGTGCCTCCTTTTTTTACAAAGAAAATTGGTGCACCTATATATGAGTTTAGCAGTCCAAGTTTCTCATCTTTCTACAAGCAGAGGCGACCAAGTATTTTTATGACCGTTTTAAAAAACATTTCTCGTCCTTATATATTCCGTAAAAGTCTACAAATTGTAAGAGATAAAATTAAAGAAATACGTCCTGATACGGTGATCAACTTTTATGAGATGATTACGGGCATGGCATATCAGATTTATAAATTCGATAAGAAGTTAAATATACCGATGATATGCATTGCACATCAGTATGTGCTTCTTAATAATAACTATAAAACCACTGCGGAGCAAGATGTGAAATATTATCTACTGAGCATGATATCGCGAATAACCTCTAACCGCGCATCTAAAATACTTGCTTTATCTTTTAGAGATATTCCTCGCTCCGGAAAAATTGTTACCATGCCTCCTTTGTTACGCTCTGAAGTTTTTGAAATTGAGCCTAAAGAGGGTGACTATATTCATGGGTATATGCTTAATGCCGGCTATTTTGATGATGTGTCTTCTTGGCATGATAAGCATCCAGAGGTGCCTCTGAAGTTTTTTTGGGATAAGAGAGATGCAGAGAAGATAACTAAAATATCCGAAAACTTTACTCTGCATACACTTGATGATAATCTATTTTTGCAAAGTATGGCAGGTTCTAAAGCATACGCTACAACCTCGGGATTTGAATCTATTTGTGAAGCACTATATTTTCGCAAGCCAATATTGATGATTCCTGTACATCTTGAACAGGAATTTAATGCCTATGATGCAGCACTTTCGGGAGCAGGGATAACAGCCAAGAAGTTTAATCTGAGTAAACTAATAGAATTTATCCCCAAATATTCACCTGATAAGGGCTTTCGCGACTGGGTACATAAATCTGAAGAGATGTTTATTAAAGAACTTGGTCTATAAGCCAACAGAGTCTCGATAGAAATCGAATGCTTCAAATATTAGTTCTTTTTCTGCTATCTGGTCAATCCTAACATTGCCTATTGCCGAAAGTAAGGTGAAGTTGATTTTATCACCTTGGTTTTTCTTATCATGCTTTGCAATTTCAAATAGAGCCTCATAATTGTCGCAGCTTATATTAAAAGCTCCGTAATTTTGTTGAATAAAACGAACTGTCTTCTGAAGTTTATCGGAGGGGAAGTTGCAAATTATAAGCGATAGGTAGAGCTCTACAATTATGCCCCAAGCTACTGCATAGCCATGTGGAATTGGTCTTTTCTGTGCAATAGCAAAACTCTCAAAAGCATGTGCAGTGGTATGGCCTAAGTTAAGTGCCTTTCTAATATTTTTTTCAAAAGGGTCTTGATCAACTATACCTCTTTTAATACCAACCGAACGGAATACCAAC
>JAAZCL010000206.1 GCA_012513315.1 Bacteroidales bacterium
ATATCAGTCAACTCAGATTTTATACTCTTTCCACCAAATAACTCTTCAAGTAGTGAGTTTATTTCCACAAAATCGTCATTGCTATACTCAAATAATTTCATCCTCAAAGCCCTTGCCAGATGTCGCTCACGAAGTGAACCTTGTGTCAGTTCTTTTTTTATCCATGTTAGGTCCAGTGTAAAACCAGCATTTATTCTTTGCAGAAATTCATTAAGCTTTACACACATTGCCTCCACTTGTTTATTCGACTCGTCTACAACCGCTGAGAGTTGTGATGCAAATGGCTCGGGTAAATTAAAAGGATATGCTAATCCTTTTCCACTTATGTATGTGCGACCTGGATTAGCAGGGTCATTTACGCGCAACCCCGCTAATTGGTCGTCTTGATTTAGACTAATGAATTCAATACCAAAAAGAGGAAACAGTTTTCTCTTATCGCATCCAACTTTCCACTCTTTAAACCCCTTAGAGGTGTAGAAATCGTTAATACCTACCACCTTCACATCTTCAGCAACTGCCCTGTTCAGTGCATCATCAATATCTTCAAATGCACTAAAAGAGTAAGGTGTATGTAAATGACAATTTACGTTCAACATATTATTATAAATTTAAGGGTCTAAACGCTAAATACCATTTTTGGCCCTTTTTACAATTTCTCCATCTGTAAAATTTTGACCAGGAATATAGCCTTTTAGAGGTTGTATTCGCTCGTGAATCATATCCAAAAACCAGCTGGGCTGTGGAAAGAAATGCTCTTCGAGTTCATGTGCAGGTACAATCCAGTTACGCGAACCAAGTACAGAAACAGGTGCATCAAGATAGTCAAATGCAAGCTGACTAATATTTGCGGCCATATCATTTAAGAACGAACCTCTGGTTGTAGCATCGCCTGCAACTATAATTTTTCCTGTCTTTTTTACAGACTCAATTACTTTTTCATAATTGAATGGAACAAGCGAACGTGCATCTATAACCTCTGCACTAATTCCGTATTTCTCTTCTAGCTCTTCGGCAGCTTTAAGGGCTTGATAAAGGGTATATCCAATTGTAAGAAATGTAATATCTTTACCCTCTCTCTTTACATCAGGTTCTCCCAATTCTACCTCATAATATTCTGTAGGTACACCACCCTTGTGAAACTGCTCTCCAATATCATAAATACGCTGACTTTCAAAAAATATAACAGGATCGGTGCCTTGTAATGATGCATTCATCAAACCTTTTGCATCATAGGGCGTAACAGGGAAACAGACTTTGATGCCTGGAATATGGGCAATAAGAGAGGTTAAATCCTGTGAGTGTTGTGCTCCGTATTTAGAACCAACTGACACCCTCACTACAACTGGCATCTTAAGTACATTACCACTCATTGCCTGCCATTTAGGTAGCTGATTAAATATTTCATCACCTGCGCGACCTATAAAATCACAGTACATAATTTCAGGTATAACTCTACCTCCACACATAGCATAGCCAATGGCAGTACCAATTATCGCAGCTTCAGAGATTGGCGAATTAAATAGCCTATTGTATGGCAACGACTCGGTTAACCCATTATACACTGCAAATGCTCCACCCCAATCTCGACACTCCTCGCCATAAGCTATTAGTGAAGCATCTTTATAAAATCGATCTATGATAGCTTCAAAAATACCATCACGCAGTTGAAATTGCTTCATCTTGCTGTAAGGTTTTCCTTCCTCATCAAATGCAAAACGCTCTTTTCCTGCTATTCTTTTTACCCTAGGATTTTCTGCCAAAGGCATTAATACTTCAGGTTCAGCATCAGAAAATTTATCTACAGAGCCATTAGAAAATATCATTTCACCAATAATCTCAGCATTGTCCATTAATGGTGAAGTTTTAGTATCAATTGCTTTAAGAAACATTTCATTAATAAGCTCTTTCACATCAGACCATATAGAATCTAAATCTGTTTGATGTGCTACTTCAGCACTAACAAGTTCCTTACCAAAAGAGTTGATACAATCTTGTGCTTCCCACGCTTCAACCTCATCTTTTGTGCGATAAGAAGAAGCATCTGAGGGTGAGTGACCGCTATATCTATACGTTAGGACATCTAATAATACAGGGCCTCTTTTTTCTTCAATAACCTTGCGTTTGCGTTTATATGCATCAATAACCGCAAGTGGGTTGTAACCATCAACACGTTCGGCATGCATTTGGTCGGGATTAACACCAGCTCCAATACGAGCAGCAATATCATATCCCATAGTTTCACCAGAGGTTTGGCCACCCATACCATACTGATTGTTCATTATATTTATAATAACGGGCAAACCGCCTTGCATATCACCCTCCCACAGTTCTCTAAACTGATCCATAGCAGCAAATGTGATACCCTCCCAAACTGGTCCGCAAGCCAAAGAAGCATCACCAATATTAGCAACAACAAGTCCCGGCTTTCTATTAACCTTCTTATATAG
>JAAZCL010000207.1 GCA_012513315.1 Bacteroidales bacterium
CTTCAAAGAAACAATTATTAAATGTTAACTGCAATAGTTGTACTTTAAAATTAATACAATAAATAAGATAATAAGCAGCACAACCCATTTATACTTCATGCTTGTTTTACTTAGCGTTATAGTTTCAACACTTTTGTTTTCATCCACCAACTTTTCTACTTTTAGGTCGATGTTACTATTCAGTTCAGATATTTTTATACCCACTATTGAATCAACACTCATCAAAGCCTCATTATTTATGCTCGATTTCTCTAAAGTTATAATATTTGTTGAAACAATCTCACTTAATACTGGGTGCTTACCACTAACTGAGTCAGCCACAGCGCTTGTATCATAGTAAATCTCCTTCTGCCACATCTTACTCTCAAGGTTAAAGTTTTCCTCTATAAATCTATTTAAATGAGTTCTTAGAACAGACATTTGCCATTCTTTTATTTGAAGGCTATCGCTTAATTGAAAAACTGCGGTGCTATCGGTTACGGCAACATATTGCTCATTAACCACCTGTTTTGGCTTACAACCTCCAAGCATCAATAGAGAACTAGCAACAAAAACAAATACCAATATCAAACCACTATTTCTCAGTGCACTCATTCTCAGTGCACTCAAAAACTTCCTGTAATATCCTTCAATCAGTTTAGCGCAATCCAAACCATTTATTATCCTTCTAGCATTAAACGGATCTTCTTTATTAGCATTAAAATAATTCTCTAGCGAAACACCAGTGAAGTCTCCCCTATTCGACCTTCCACGGGTCATACCCTCAATCATAATCCTTGCCGATACAAGCGGATTCAAAGCCAGCTCGGGTTCTTCTAAGAGCGGTAAATCAAGCAACCTACCCATCATCTCGTAATTCTCATACCAGGTTAGTTGAACATCACCACGACCAAAAAACAGCTTGTCGGGTTCAGCATATATTGCGCCACTATATTTACGCCTTTGTCCGTATGGCTTGCCGGCTCCTTTGCCTCTTTCTTCAATTGGTTGCATGGTTCTTGCGGTTTCATGGAACGAGGTTGCCAGCATATAAGCTCGCCATCTGTCATCAGTAATATCATGTTTATCAAATGCTTTTAGTTTGTAATTTATTCCCTCCTTTTGTTTGTTGGTGAGGGTTCCTTTGAAGAGGGTTTGGTTTATTTCATTGAAGAGTTTGTATGTTTTCATTTTCTTTCTTCTTTATCAGTTTCCTTTAATTTGCTCTATTAAATCGTTTTTCTTTTTCTATGATTTTAATAGTTATTTCTAGACTGCGATAATTCTTTGACCCACCAGCGTATAGATTATTTGAAATATAAAAAACTCGCTACGCTCAAACAGTTTATATTTCTTTACATAATCTCTACGGTTGGGTACCCCAAAGAATTATCTGAGGTCTTCGAAACAACATTAAAATCAAGGACGAAAAAGAAAAACTTGCTTTAGTGCTATAATTTATCATCAGTCAAACTTTTATTAATATTTCAACCATCATATAATCTTAATCAAGTTTATAGTGATCTGTTAATCTATCAACCAATTAACCATCAATTAAAATCACCTCTTCAGCATCCCAAGCGGTGGCTCTCTCAAATCACAAGCGGTGATAGAGCAGAAATGAAAATCACTCTCTTTGCGCCATTCAAGTTCTCTTTCAACAGTTTTTTCAAGTCCAGTAATACGGCGATGATCTTCTGTTCTGTGCAATTGCAATAACTCAAGGTCCTTTATCAACCTATCATTCAATTGATCCTTCTCGCTCACCATCTTCAACAAGCTTTCGGAGTTTGTCTCATTATATGAATTCATCCTCTCCATGTGAGAAACAGTGCGCTCAAGCAGGCCCATCATTTCGCTGGCTGCCGATGCATCCTCTCGCTTTGCTGTAGCCTCAGATTGCACGGCTTCACTCTTCTTTATGCGCTTGTTCTCTTTACGATTAAAAACAAACGATATCAATCCACCCAATGCACCACCACCAGCAATAGAGGTTATTGTGGCAACCAACTCATAATTTATACTCAGCAATTCCATTATCATCTCAAATTAAAAAGAACCGCCCCCCTTTCAGGAAGCGGTTCAGGGAGTTCAATCAATTAAGAAATATCAATTCACAACTCATTCTTCAGTAATCTCAATATTACCCATGTACTTGCTGTTAGATACCTCTTTTCCATCCTCAGAAATAAAAGTAAGGTAACACTCAACTGTGTCGCCCACCCAAGTAGAAGGAACATCAACAAATGATTCGCTTTGAGATCTCGTAAGCTCCTTATCATTATACACCGACTCTCCTTTTGCAGGGTTAAACATCAAAAACTTCACAGTATCCTCTACAGATGCATTTCCCGCAACTACAGGCTGCCAACCAAAAGTAACTTCACCATAATCACACTCCAAAGAAGTATTGGTAGTTGAAAATAAGCTACCTCTGGAAACTAACAAGTTAGGATAATCCAAATCGATATCCGCACCCTCACCTATAATACCATTTTGAATGTTGTACGACAATGCAGCATTCATAGCAGTTTGCCCACCAGCATAATTCTTAAACCCAATTCTGATGAAAGGCGTCATGCTAGTTAAAAAACCTTGAACCAAAGAAAACTTAGTTCTCTGCTTCACCTGTTTAGGAGTTCTGGGGTTACGCACACTAGATGGAAGACTTCTGATATAATCAATACCTTTCCAGCTTGCTCCAACCACATTACCTACTTTTCCACTGAATCCACCAAGGATTCCTTGCTTAATAATACCCATAATAATTAATTTTTAAAATGTTAAACATCGGACGTCGAATGGCCATTTTCCTAATCCGAGAGCGAAGTTCAGCATTATGAAAGGGGTAAAAAAATAACGGTTAATTTTTCGCGAATATGTATGGTATTGGTGGAAATTAGTATGAAATGGAATGAATATGTGAGGTAAGGTAATTAAAGGTAGGGATAGGTAAGGAA
>JAAZCL010000208.1 GCA_012513315.1 Bacteroidales bacterium
CTCATGAGTCTTAACAATTCTTCAAGAGCAATTCTCGCATTTTTATTTTTTAAATAGATATGTGCCTCATCAATGACAATAATATATCGAAGAGGAAAGATTTCATCTTTTGGCTCACAGTCATTTGTGGTGCTAAAGAAAAAAACAAAATATCTTAGAAGTAAAAATACCACCAATTGTCTTAAAGTATCAGAAAGAGTAGGGGGTAGATTTAAATAAATACTTTTGCTAAAAAGGTTACTAGCATCTGAAGAGCAGTTGAAAATATTTGTTGACAGATCTTTTACCACAGAATATAGAGAGTCTGAATTTCTTTTGTTTTCATTGTAATAATCTTGTAATTCAGTAAACAGTTCTTCAATGGTAGGATATATAGGATCATTTTTTCGGAATAAATTAGTTATCAGGTCATTTAAAATGTTTTTTTGATTTACTCCAATTCCTGGGATGAAGGTTGCTACTGTATCAACAAATGCCCTGATATTAAAAGGTCTTTGCTTCTCATCAAAACTGATTGAATAAAAAGGATTAAATTTAACTCCACCATCTTTAATTATATCAACAAAATCACAATCTGTAGCATCTAAAAAAGTTTGAAGCTGTTCTAGATTACCTTCTCCTTTATAGTCAAAAAAGATAAATTTTAAGCTGTTATCCGTATTCTTTGAGATTTGGTAGAGTATATCTTTAATGAGCTGTGTTTTTCCTGAACCAGCCATTCCTGCAATAGCAATGTTTCTGCTATCAAATTCTTTAAGATCATTAATCTTTATCTCGATAGGATTCGAGTCTAAATCCGTACCAATATCAAAACTCAGAAGCTTGTTATACTCTATAGTGTTGAAGGTTTTTTGCTCATAGGCGGTTTGAACTGTATGAGATCGAAGATTCAATCCTTTTTTAATAGCTTCAATAAGTACCTCAATATGCTCACCCTGGGTAATGTTTACTTCGTTTAAATTATGGTTTAAGTATATAAGTCCAGCTTTTAAGTGTAATTTATAATATTTTACAAACTCTTCTTCATCTAATTCTCTTTGATAATGCTGATCTAAAATTGTTTTGTAAAGAATAAAATTATCTACATTTTGGACAGTGTGGCCAAAAATATTACTCGTTGGGGTGTATTCACGTCCATTTCCTGGAAGATCCTCATCATCTTCGTTAAAAATTTTTCCATTGCTGATACTAATAGCAAAAGCAATGCGTGAAGTTATTGTGTCTTTTTTAAAGTTATACGCAGCAGTAATCCTATCTAGGAGTTCAGTGCTTTCTTGATCTATTTTGAATCTAATCATTGCTGTATCATTTAAAAATATCCTTCTGTTATTCTAGTATTAGCACCATCGTTAACTAGTATATATGACTTGGCAATAAAGTTAGAAATCTCATTATGTTTTTTTGATGTTATTTCACTATTAGTAGAGAAAAGCACAACTTGTTTAGCTAATCTGGGATAATACTTATTAATAAAATTCTCCCGGTGTTCTTCATCAAGTCTTCCTAATGGTGTGTCTATGAA
>JAAZCL010000209.1 GCA_012513315.1 Bacteroidales bacterium
GAAATATCTAATAGCTGAACCATAGTTTTATCTCCATTTGCCCAAAGTTCAGAACAATAATCTGCTATTTTTAGGCATGATTTTCTGTCTACTTCACTTAAATTTGAATAAATGAAAAAATTATATCATGAATTTTATATCCTGTTTATTGCAGTAATTTTTATTGCCTGTAGTACAAATAATAATCATAAAAAACTTATTAGTGAAAATATTGCTTTTGCCGATAATCAGTATGGCTTGATGTTAGCCATGCTTGAAGACTCAGGGAAAACATTGAATCCTAAATCATTTATTAATGGAAAAATGAAATTTATTCCTCCACAGGAGTGGACTTCCGGGTTCTTTCCCGGGAGCCTGTGGTATTTATACGAACTTACCGGAGATGAAAAATGGATTGAGCCCGCAATGAAGCAGACAAAGGCACTTGAAAGTATTCAGTTTTATACTGATAATCATGATGTTGGATTCATGATTGGCTGTAGTTATGGTAATGCACTCCGTCTGACAGGTAAGGAGGAATACAAAGATATCATTATTCAAGCAGCCAGATCACTCTCTACCCGTTTCAATCCTTCAACAGGGGTAATTCAATCTTGGAATGCTAATCCCAAAAAAGACTGGGAGTATCCGGTTATTATTGATAACATGATGAACTTGGAACTTCTTTTCGATGCCACTGAATTTTCGGGAGATTCTACTTTCTATAATATAGCTGTTTCGCATGCCGATAATACAATGAAAAACCATTACAGACCTGACTATAGCACGTGGCATGTTATTGATTACAACAAAACTGACGGTTCTGTAAGACACAGAAATACTCATCAGGGCTACGACGACGAGAGTAGTTGGTCAAGAGGACAATCATGGGGTGTATACGGATATGTATTGTGCTATAGAAAAACAAATAATCCTACCTATTTGACACAAGCGAAGAAAGCTCTCGATTTTATTGCAAATCATCCAAATTACCCTGAAGATGGAGTTCCTTATTGGGATTTTGATTCTCCTGATATTCCTAACACTTATAGGGATACGTCTGCAGCTTCGATACTTGCTTCTGCATTATATGAAATTTCTATCTATTCAAACAAAAAAGACTTCAAAGAATGGGCTGATAAAATTATGCTTAGTCTGAACGGGCCAGAATATAGGGCGGAAACAGGTGAAAATGGATTTTTTATTCTTAAGCATGCAGTTGGCAGCCTTCCCCACAATTCAGAGGTAGATGTTCCCTTAAATTATGGAGATTACTACTTTCTTGAAGCATTAAAAAGGAAGAAAGATTTGGAGAGTTAGGATTTAAAAACTTAGGACTAGAAAACATATATATATAAACTAATAAACATATACCAAACATTATGCATTACACAAGAAGACAATTTATTAAAACAGCAGGACTAGCTACTGCGGGAACAATTATTGCATCTCATACTTCAATGGGATCTAATTCAATTTGGACATCTAACAGTAATACTTTGAAGGTAGGACTGATTGGTTGTGGTGGTCGCGGAACAGGTGCCGCGGGTGAGGCGCTTGGTGCTGATCCTAACGTGATTATTACAGCAATGGCTGATGCTTTTGAGGATCATTTACAATCTTCATACAACAGCTTGAAGGAAAGGTATGGTGATAAAGTGCAGGTGCCCGAGAGCAACAGGTGTGTGGGTCTGGATGCTTACCAGAGGCTTATCGACTCAGATGTTGATGTGGTATTGTTGGCTGCCCCACCAGCTTTTAGACCTATGCATCTTGAAGCAGCTGTGAATGCTAACAAGCATATTTTTTGCGAGAAGCCGTTTGCTGTTGATGGTCCGGGATTACGCCGTGTGATGGCGGCTGCTAAACAGGCAAAGGTTAAGAATTTATCGCTTGTTTCAGGATTCTGCTGGAGATATCATCAGCCTAAAAGAGATACTTTTGGAAGGGTGCTGAACGGACAGATTGGCAATATTCTTGGTGGTGAGGCTACATATAACACGGGCGAACTGTGGTTTAAAGAACGACAGCGTGGTTGGTCTGACATGGAATATAAATTAAGGAACTGGCTATATTACAGCTGGCTTTCGGGCGATCATGTTGTTGAGCAGGCTATTCATAGTATTGATATGTTCTCATGGGCGATGGGCGATAAGGCTCCTCTAAAGATTAGCGGCACGGGTGGAAGACAAAAACGTATCGATCCTAAATTTGGCAATGTGTATGATCATTTTGGACTTACCTATGAATATGATAACGGTGCTAAGATCTATTTCTTCTGTCGTCAGCAAAACGATACTTCGCCCTCTTATGCCGTTGAACTGATTGGTGAAGATGGAAGGTGTTATGTTGATTGCAGAACGGGTGAACATAGGATAACAGGTAAGAATCCATGGAATTTGGCTGATGATACTAAGTTTACTGATGCTGAAGCTTATAAGGAGAGTGAAGTAAGGGGTATGTATCAGGTAGAGCACGATGAGCTATTTGCTTCTATACGAGCAAATAAGCCTATGAATGATGGTGAGTGGATGACCCGCTCTAATATGTTGGCTCTGGCAGGCAGGATGGCTGCTTACTCGGGACAAACCATTACTTATGATCAGGCGCTTAACTCTACTGAGGTTTTGTTTGATGATAACCTTACACTTGATTCAAAATATGACATTTCTGTAGCTATACCGGGAATCACTGAATTTAAATTATATGAAGATGAATAAAAGAGATTTTATAAAGTCGGCAGCTGCATTAGCCGGTGCAACAGCGCTAACACCTTTGGTTTCAGCATCCTCTAAAGTCGGTTCCACTATATCCAACTCACGTAATATGCAAGCAACTAAGAAGGTTGTATTGAAAAAAGCATTAGGTCTTGGAATGATTACAGAGGATTTATCGCTTACAGATAAATTTAAACTTGCCAAAGAACTTGGATTTGATGGAGTGGAGCTTAATAGCCCCGTTGATTTCACCATGAAGGAGATTATGGAAGCTAAGGAGAAATCGGGTATTGAAACACCAACGGTTGTTAATAAGGATCACTGGAGCGTACCTCTCTCTGATCCCGATCCTGAAGTTAGAAAAAAGTGTATTGCTTCGGTAGCTAAATCTCTCGAGGAGATTAAAGAGCTGGGTGGTGATACAGTTTTAGTGGTGCCGGGTGTGGTAAATGATAAGGTTTCGTATGAAGATGCTTACATTACTTCTCAGAACTCGATACGTGAATTGATACCATATGCCGAGAAAACAGGAATGCAAATTGGTCTTGAGAACGTTTGGAACAACTTTTTGATTAGCCCCGTTGAAGCTAAAAGATATATTGATGAGATTAATCATCCACTGGTGGGGTGGTACTTTGATATTGGTAATGTATTGCGCTATGGTTGGCCCGAGCACTGGATTAAAACACTAAACCGACGCATAATGAAGCTGCATATAAAGGAATTTAGTCGCGAACTGATGAACTCTGCAGGTTTGTGGGAAGGCTTTAAGGTTGATCTGCTTAAAGGCGACAACAACTGGCCGGTGGTGATGAAATCAGTTAGCGAAATCAATCATCAAGGTGGTTGGCTTACAGCCGAGGTGCCCGGTGGAGATAGAAA
>JAAZCL010000210.1 GCA_012513315.1 Bacteroidales bacterium
AACGAAATCCCTTCAGAACAGGTTGCAATAAGTGTTTTTGAAGAGTTGCTAGGAAGGGATATAAGATCATCTGTGTTGCATGGAGATCTATGGGCCAGAAACTATCTCATAGCTACAGACGGAACGCCCTACTTGATTGACCCTGCTACATATTGGGGACATTCGATGGTGGACATTGCTATGAGCCAGCTATTTGGAGGGTTTGGCAATGAATTCTATACTGCTTACCATGATATTATACCAAAGACAGAAAACTACAATGCACAGATAGATCTTTATCAACTCTATTTCTTATTGGTACACCTCAATCTGTTTGGGAGGAGTTATTACGGTAGTGTGTCGTCTCTTCTAAAACGTTATTTTTAAAATTACTGCATCAATAAAGCCTCTATTTTTTTAAGTAACATAACTTTATTCAAAGGTTTTGTAATAATATCGTTGCATCCGGCTTCTAGAGCTTTCTCCTTATCTTTTTGCATACTATATGCCGTGAGAGCTATAATAGGTAGCTTTGGCAACTCATTGCGTATCAATCTAGTTGCTTCAAAACCATCCATTATAGGCATTTTCAAATCCATCAAAATTAAATCTATTGTTGCGTTTTCCATAGCTTTAATAGTTGCCTCATAGCCATTTACAGCTTTAATGATACTGCATTTTGTTGGTGCAAGCATGTTTTCAATCATTCCCATTCCCACTTGGTCATCTTCTACAATTAATATCGTCTTACCAGATAATGACAGCGGAATCAACTTACCCATATTATCTTCTTTATTGATAAGTTGTTTCTCATTATATTTAATTGGAAAACTAAATTTAAATTCTGAACCAACATCAGGCACAGACTTCAAACTAATTTCTCCTCTCATAACATTAGCTATTTTCTGCGATATAGCAAGACCTATGCCAATTCCATCGTATATACGAGTATGAGAATCATCTACTTGTCTGAAGAATTCGAAGATTATATTCTGTTTATTTTCAGGAATTCCAACGCCTGTATCCTTTATTAAAATAGATAGCATATTATCTGCCTCTATAATAAACTCTAATGATATTTTACCCTTGTGTGTAAATTTTATAGCATTATTGATAAGATTAGATACAACTTGCATCACTTTAGACTTATCTGTGATAATTCTTTTTGTAACAATATTACTGTTTATTTTATACTCCAATTTAATGTCATTTGCTTTATCTGACTCTGATAGGGCTTCCTGCAATTGTTTTTTAAGTTCCAGATAAACATCTCTGATATAAACACTCTCTTCACGCAATCTCACTTTAGATTGATCCATCATAGCAAGATCAAAGACATCTTCAATAATGTTTAAAAGATTTACACCACTTTTGTGTATTAGTCTTGAAAACTCTTTAATACTTGCATCCTCTGTCATATCGGGGAGCATATCGCTAAAGCCTATTATATGGTTTAAAGGGGTGCGTAGTTCATGATTCATGGTGGCCAGAAAAGCCGACTTTAGACGGTCGCTCTCTTCTGCTCTCAACTTTGCTTCAATAAGCTGCTGTTCATTTTTTTTAGTCTCTGTAATATCTGTTATTAAAGTAAGTCTGTATTTTTTATCGAGCAGATAGATGCTTGCGGCAGACAAAAGAACATAGATGGGTGTACCATCTTTATGATATATAACAGTTTCAACATCCCTCATAAATC